>DASZRZ010000143.1:0-1857 GCA_035548935.1 Terriglobales bacterium | reverse complement strand
TTCATGTCAACCGTGGCCACGCAGTTGAACTGGGGCGCGTCCTATCTGGTCTCCGATTTCTACCGGCGCTTCGTTGGAAAGAACCGCAGCGAACGGCACTACGTAGCCATGTCGCGGGTGGCCACGGTAATTCTGGTGCTTGCCGCCGCATGGGTCTCCTCGCAGCTCGCCAGCATCCGCGGCGGATGGGAGTTCGTCCTCGAAGTGGGTGCTGGCACCGGAGGCGTCTATCTCCTGCGCTGGTACTGGTGGCGCATCAACGCCTGGAGCGAAATTTCCGCCATGGCAACCGCTCTGCTCGTTGCGCTGACTTTGCGCTGGACCTTGCCCTTCTCCGGCTCGGCGCCCGTACTCTTCGCCAAGTCCGCGCTCACCACGACCTTCATAACCACCGTTGTATGGCTGCTGGTAACCCTGCTTACCCAGCCCGACGATCCGCAGGTTCTCCTGCGCTTCTACCGCCTGGTTCGGCCTGACGCTCGCGGATGGAAGCCGGTCGCATCGCTCGCGCCGGAAATTGCACCTCGCTGCGACGTGGGGCACAACCTCGCCGCCTCCGCCCTGGGCGCGGCCATGATTTATCTGGCTCTCTTCGGTGTAGGGAAATTTTTATTGCACCAGCAGCTTTTGGGATTGGCGCTTCTGGGAAGCTCCGCCGCCGCCGCCTTTTTGCTCTACCGGAATCAGAAGCAGTCAGACTGGAGCGGCCAGACAGGCGAACTACCACACCCGCCCGTGAAGGCAGGCTCCAACTAAATCAGGTTCAAACTAAATAATTTTCCAGCGGAATTAAGCTACAAGGCTGGCGATCTTCGCCATGATCTGTGCCGACGGGGCGCACTTGGAAATGAATGCATCAATACACCGTGGCGCATCCTCTGGCAGCCGCGGCAAAGCCGAAAGAATCATCACCGGAATCGCCGGATTCAGACCCTTCATCAGCATGGCAAGCTCTCCGCCATTCATCCACGGCATCTGGTAGTCGAGAATCACCGCATTCACCGGGCGCGACCGGAACAGCGACAATCCCTCCGACGCGCTGCTCGCGGTGATCACATCAAACCCATTCGCCTCAAGCAGTACCTGGCGCATTTTCAAACTGTCGGGATCGTCATCCACGCAGAGTACGCTCTTGTGTTGTTCATCCATGTCCGGCATCCCGTGTCCCAAAATCGGACACTTCCCGCGTCCCAAAATCCTTTGCTTGAACCTCTCAAGCTTCGAGTTGAGGGCTCTCGCCGCCCCGGTTCTCATCCTGTTCCGGACCAGGGCTGGACAGTTACCAGCATTCAAGTGGCCAAGGAAACTTACTGTATTTTCAATGATTTGGAATTAAAGGTCGGAGGGAACAAAGTGTACTATTTTGCCTATCCGTGGCACTTTTTACTCTAACCAGGGCTATTTAAGGCTTTTTGGCTTTTACTCACCCTGCTGGATCTCCTTACCATTTTCCTCCCACGGCCACTCCCGCCGCCGCCACGAGCGCGCCAGAAAAGTCGCCGTGCCCAGCGTCACGATCACCGCCGCATAGCGAATCTCCTTCAGGGCATTGGGACGCATATACAGCACATAGAGAAATCCAAACGTAGCCAGCAGCGGCGGCAGCGGATAGAACCACATGCGAAACGGCCGGGGCAGATCGGGACGGCGCTTCCGCAGAATCATCACTCCCACCGTCTGAAACAGGAACTGGATCATGATTCGAATCACCACCAGCGCGGCAATCACGTCGGCAAGCCGCAGGAAGCAGAACGCCGCCGCCACCCCTCCCAGCGCCAGCAGGGAGACATGGGGAAACCGGTGCCGCGGATGCACCCTCGCGAACGCCTCGAAGTAGTTGCCGTCCCTCGCTGCCGC
>DASZRZ010000142.1:0-3315 GCA_035548935.1 Terriglobales bacterium | reverse complement strand
AAGCAGCCGCGCCCGGAGTAGGTGGGATCAACCCCGGTTGGCAGCGCTGGCGCTGGAACGTTCCTCACGCCGTCTGCGGAAGATCACTCGCAGATGCTCCCTCCAGCGCTCATCGATTCCAATCACTTCATATTCAATCTCCGGAGAGATATAGCGCAGCAGGGTGTCCATGGCGGGATGCACTTGTAGGGCAGGAGCAACAAGCAGCAAGAGCGGCTTCTGGTCTGACAGCTCTACCCCGGGGAAATAACCGAAGCGCTGAAACTCGCCCCGCTGCTGATGCCACGTAACACGGGCCCAGTAGTCCAGACCCTGCATGGCAAGCTGAATATCCTCGTTGGCCTTGAGTTCAATGATGGCCAGCCTTCCGGAGCGCGTAACCGAAAGGATATCGATCATCGCCCGGTCGGAGGCCGAGAATGCCGGCACCTGGGAGTAGGCAAAGTTGCCGTCGAGGCGATCGTCAATGGCACATACATCGCGCTCCACCAGCGACTCCATCCAGCGCTCGGGGGCCATCCGCCAAAGAGGGTCCTCGCGGTTACCGTCCGGCCTCCGGCTGTTCATCAACCGGTGAACCACGGAAAGGAACTGCCCTTCTGTTTCGGGGGTAAGGGCGGTTTCAAAGGCCCCAACTCCGAAGGTGATTGCCTCCCGATGCTGAAAGGTTCCAGGCTCCGGCGCCAGCCGGGCGCGGGCGAATTCCAGCCCGAAGATACGAAAAGAAATTTCAGCGCTGGAAATAGCAGCAACCTGGCACTCCGGGGCCAGCATTCGCATTCGGGCAATACTGGACTCAAAGCGCCCCCGGGCCATGCGTTCGTCAAAGCATTGCACCAGGCGGGTGGCGATATTTCCGCGGTCGGAGCAATCGATCTCCTGCAGGGCGCCATCGGTTTCATCCAGTTCATAGACCCGCCATCGGGCGAGACTGGGATCCATATGCGCGGCACGCTCCCTCACCACGGACGAAGTCCCCTTGGGCACGAACAGATGCAGGCCCTCGACATAGACGCGCGTTTCCAGGCTGCGGCAGTGGTCGAGCCAGAGGATTCCCGAGGTAAGCGAAGCGTCGATGGCGCTCTGTGTTTCCTGGCCATTCACGCCCAGGACTGCGAGGGCAGAGATGCCGCGGCGCAGCAGGCCGCGGGTGTAGACGGGACCAAAGCTCCGCGCCAGATCGGTGCTCGAAGTGAGCTTCGCAATGCTGAACCCCGCGAAGTTGCGCTCCAGAACCTGCCGCAGCCTACGCTCATAGCTTGTCCGTGCTTTTTTGCGTTCCGTGGGGGTGCGGTGGTCAGCGCCGCGGCAAATCTCCAGAGTTACCGGCTGGCTTCGGCCAAAGCGCTGGACCGACAATTTCAGCAGGTCGCGCTTACGCTCAGCGGTGAGTACCCGTCGCACCGTATTCCGCTCGGCGGACCACATGTGCAGCAGGCATCTTCCATGCTCGGTTGAGAGCGAATAGCGCGCGGCGGCAAGATCAAATGCGGGAGCCCCATCTTCCATCACCAGCAGGCCCGCAGCCCCCATGCCGGAAGGCCCGCCATGGGAGGAATCCCCGCAAGACTCCGTGATGAAGTCTTCTATGATTCGGGCTAAGGCTTCGGCGTCCATTGTTCGTAATCAACTCGTTCGTAAGTCAGCGGCGGATTATACGGCAGCCGGAAGGGATGTATGATCCAGCCTCCATCTACCGGTCGTAAGCGGCCTTGAATCTGCGACTTGTTGTGTTCTTAGCACGAGAGTTTCCTCTCCGGACCGGGTTTCCGTCCGTGGCAGTCTGCGCGGGTGGCATAATAGTGGATCACACTTGCTGATTGGACCAACGTAGCATCACCTGCAGAAGCGTTCATCGATTCCGGACATCTAAAGTTTATGCAAAAAAGCTATTTCTTTGAGCGGTATGCCCTGGCGCAAGCCGATTTTGATCGTTACCTCGCGGAGGCACTCTCCGCCGGGGGCGACTACGCCGATCTTTACTTCGAGTACCACACCTCGACCTCATTGGGACTCGACGAGTCCATGGTTAAGTCCGCGTCTCAGGGGATCTCCGTGGGCTGCGGAGTGCGCGTGATTTCCGGCGAGCGTACCGGCTATGCCTACACGGATGACCTTTCCCCGGAAAAAATCCTTCGCGCCGCGCACACGGCCGCGCTGATCGCCAGCGGTCCGGCGCGCGAACCGGTGGTGAGCCTGAAGGAAAAGCAGCATCCCAATCTGTATCCGGTTGCGCTTCCCTCGGTTCACGCGGACATTAACCAGAAGCTCGACCTGGTGAACCGGGCCGACAAGGCCGCTCGAGCCTATGATTCCAGAATCAAGGAAGTCCGTGTGGGATATGCCGACGAATTGCGGCGCATTCTGATCGTCGGCTCCGATGGCACCTTTGCGGAAGACACTCAGCCCCTGGCGCGCATGAGCGTGTTCTGCATCGCCAGGAACGCTGCCGGCTCCTCCCGCGGAAGCTCCGGTGGCGGCGGACGGGTTGCGCTGGAATTTTTCCAGACCGATAAGACTCCCGAGCACTTTGGCAGCGAAGCCGCCCGCCAGGCGGTGATTCAACTCGACGCCCGCGAGGCACCGGCTGGCGACATGGAGGTGGTTCTCGGCCCGGGTTGGCCGGGAATTCTGCTCCACGAAGCCATTGGTCACGGCCTCGAAGCCGACTTCAACCGCAAGAAAACCTCGGCTTTCTCCGGACTCATCGGCCAGCGGGTTGCCAGCGATCAATGCACCGTGGTGGATAACGGCCAGATGCCCTCGCGCCGTGGTTCGCTCAACGTGGATGACGAAGGAAACTCCACGCAGAACACGGTATTGATCGAAAAAGGGATTCTGAAGGGCTATTTGAGCGACAAGCTCTCGTCGCGCCTCATGGGAATCGCCAACACCGGCAATGGCCGCCGCGAGAGCTATGAACATATCCCCATGCCCCGCATGACCAACACCTACATGCTCGCGGGAACCGACGCTCCGGAAGACATTGTGCGCTCGGTGAAAAACGGAGTTTACGCGGTAAACTTCGGCGGCGGACAGGTGGATATTACCAGCGGCAAGTTCGTCTTTTCCGCATCCGAGGCCTACCTCATCGAAGACGGCCGGGTTACCGCTCCCCTTAAGAACGTGACGCTCATCGGCAATGGACCCGATGTGCTCACGCGTGTCTCAATGGTGGGAAGCGATTTGCGTTTGGATGAGGGCGTGGGCACCTGCGGAAAAGATGGGCAGTCGGTACCCGTTGGGGTCGGTATTCCCACGCTTAAAGTGGACCGCCTCACCGTGGGCGGCACCGGAACCAAGGCTCCCGCCGGG
>DASZRZ010000141.1:0-6241 GCA_035548935.1 Terriglobales bacterium | reverse complement strand
ATGCATCCGCAAGGTAGCCGAGGGTGAAACCTGGCTGGATAACCGCGGAGTGAACTGGGTCATAGAAGCCTATCGTTCGCAGGCCACCGCCCTGTTGGATCCTCCGCGCTCCAAGTGGCGCCTCTCGCCCAAGGAGCTGCTGATTGTTTCGGCGGTAACCCAGGGAATGCGCAATAAAGAGATCGCCGACAAGGTAGGCACCACCGAGCAGGTGGTGAAAAATTATCTTCGCAAAATTTACGACAAGCTGGGAGTCTCTGACCGGCTTGAGCTGGCTCTGTTCTGCGTGCACCACCGGCTGTTTGAAAACATGAAGGCGGAACAGGAAGCGGTGGAATCCGATGCTCCAACCCCCGGCGAACGGACGAACGCATTGAACAGCATCCACTAGCCTCTTTTTTCTTCCTCAAACTCTTCCTCAAATTCTTACCTCGAAAAATATCCGCGGCTTGATCCATCCGGAAGGAATGGGTTGCCGCCGTCTGCTGCCATGTCCTGATAGAATGCGTTCGAGCCTGCGTGTTGAGACAAAACGGCCTGGCCGTCATGGAAAGGAATCAGCAAACGTGAAAGGTAATCCCAAGATAATTGCGGTCCTGCAAGAGGTTTTAAAAGCCGAGCTTACGGCGATCAACCAATACTTCCTGCACGCTGAGATGTGCGACAACTGGGGTTACGTGACCCTTTCGCAGAAGGTCCGGAAAGAGTCCATTGAAGAGATGCGGCACGCCGAGAAGCTCATTGAACGCATCCTCTATTTCGACGGCACTCCCAGCATGAACGACTACTTCAAGATCAATGTGGGCCGCAATGTGGAAGAACAGTTCCGCAACGACCTTCAGGTGGAGTATGACGCGGTGGCCCGCTTGAATACCGGCATCAAGACCTGCACGGAGGCCGGTGACGCCGGATCACGCGAGCTTCTGGAGCACATCCTGGTGGACGAAGAAGAACACATCGACTGGCTGGAAGGGCAACTCCACGCCATCAGCGAGATGGGAATTCAGAACTATCTCTCTCAGCAGATCAAAAAGGAAGACTCCTAGCAGATAGGGGTCTTCCGCAAGCTTCCGCCAGGCTTGATTCCGCGCTTACGCAAATCCTGATTCTGCTCTTACGTAAACAGCGTCCCTTGTCCGCTCAGTCCTGCTTTTCGAGCGTGCCCGTCAGCAACCGCGTGCCGTCGGACTCGAGCAACAGCAGCTTGCTGCCGTTGACGACATAGAACACGTAGGAAGCGCTTGGAAAGACCGTTGCACCCGTCGTAACGTTGAACACACCGCGACCGCTGGCAGACGTGACGCCATACGAGGAGTTGTTCTGTAAGGCGGTGCCGCGGAAGGAACTCCCATTGGAATTGATGTCGAGGGTGCCCGTGAGGGCGCTGCCTCCGTTGGGCTTCACCCCTCCTGTAAGTTGCTCCGGTCCAGGATTGGCGACGAAATCCTTGCCGCCCAGGCGAGCAGCATAATCTCCGCTGATGGAAGAATTAGAGAATGGAGATCCCGTCTGCGGATATGCCATGCCGTTTGCCGTAATGGTATCGAGTCCGAGGAAGCTCACAGTTCCATCATTCTGCGGATAGAAAACATAGGACTGATTCACGCCGTTAACACTCAGGGTTGCGGTGAACCTGCCAGTGGCAGAATCCGCGACGGCAAAGCCACCCGTGAACGAGTTGGCGGTGAAGACTCCATTGGTGTTCACGTCCATCAGGCCGCCCGTGATGTTTCCCTGCCCATCGAGGCTGAACACCCCTCCCCGGGCCGAGGGATTACTTCCGCTGGCACCCGAAAACGTGAAGGCATAACCACCCAGAAGGCTGGACGTGGAGAAAGGAGCCGCCGCCTGCTTGAGCAGGTCTCCCGAGACAGCCATGGTTGAATCGGTTCCCAAAAGACGAACTCTGGCTGCATCGATGATGTAGTAAGCAAACGTCTGGGTAACGGATGGGCTGGAGAAATTGAGCGTAAGCGTGCCGCGTCCCGCACTGGAGGGGACCGTGTAGCTGCCGGAAGCCAGCGATTGCGCGCTGGTAAGTGTGCCCGCGCTGTTCACGTCGCGCACGCCCTGGCTGAGGGCTCCGGCGCCATCGGAAGACAGTGCTCCGGCAATGGCCAGCGATCCAGCCGCACCGCCCGTATTCGCACCCGAGACGCTGAAGGTATACCTTCCCTGAATGGCCGCGGAGGTGAACTGCGTGGCATCCTGCAGGTCCAGCGTGCCTCCGGTTACCGCACCACCGCCGGACTCGCTCACAAAGGCACGGTTGTGATTCACCACGGCAATGTCCCAGGTGAAGGTCCCTGCTCCGGTCTGCACTGTGGCGACCCCGCGACCGTCAGCGCCAATGCTGTAGGTTCCGCCGGTAATGCTGGTGTTGGAAGCTGAGCCGTTGGCATTGATATCCTCGACCCCGCCCGTGATGTTCCCATTGCCGTCAAAGGTAATACTGCCATCCCTCACCAGAACGCCGGTGGAACTCTGGCCGGAAAGAGAAAGCGCATATTGCCCCTGAAGGCTGCCGCTCGACAGAACAATGTTGATCACAGCTCCACTCGCGGGGGCGCTGTTGTCAGGGACTGTGGCGGTAAGAATTACATTTCTGCCCGGAGGCGGCGAAAGCGGCGCGGCATAAACTCCCGAGGCATTGATGCTGCCGCAGGCGCCCGCGACCTGGCTCTGGCAGCGCACACTCCAGTTGACGGTGGCATTTTGTCCGTCGATGGTGGAGGTGAAAGTCTGCTGGGCTCCCGCGGGAACCGTAACGCTCGACGGAGTAATCACAACCGTTTTTGCGGGGACAATGGTCACCGCGGCAGAAGCGGTCTTGGTGCTATCGGAAGCCGATACCGCTTTCACAACCACATTGCCGGTTGGAACCGTCGCGGGAGCGGTGTAGAGCCCGGTCGGAGTGATGGAGCCATTGGTGTTGTCGCCGCCGAAAACGTCATTGACCTGCCAGTTGACTGCCGTATTCGTGGTCAGATTTACCGTTGCCGTGAACTGCTGGCTGTGCCCGGTAAAAACCGTGACCGACGTGGGGGAGATCGTTACCGCCAGCGCATCCCCCTGGGTGATGGTGACTTTTACCGTGGTGGTTTGTTTCGTATCGGTCTGGGAGACGGCCTTCACCGTCACATTACCGGAACTGGGGATGACCGCCGGCGCCGTGTAAAGGCCCTTGGTGGAGATGGTGCCAACCGTAAGGTTTCCGCCGGAAACATCGTTCACCTGCCAGTCGAAAATCGTATCGGGGCTGCCACTCAGAACGGCGGAGAACTGCACGGTCGCGTTGGTGGCGACGGAGGCACTGCCGGGAGTAATCGTAACCGCCGAGGTGTTGTTGCTGTTGTTGTTTCCACATCCCAACAGGGCTGCAAGCGCAACAAACACCAAAAGAACAACCATCCGCCTCATCCACTCCCCCTCGCCATTACGATCCCGCCCGCCACTCGACAGGCATTGATCTCCATCGCCCACTCAGTTCACCGGGAACTTCTTTACAGGACAAAATCCGCCCGCACACAGGACAGCGCCAGACAGCTTGCTGGTCAAGCTCTGCGATGGTTATGGCAAGCGGATCGAATCAATTCTCAAACAGGTCGCCGAAATACGCAATCGGCGATATTGAAGATATTGAAACGGCAAAGATATTGAAGCGGCAAATTGCGGACATCGAAAGGGCGGGTGCCCCGCCCGGGCGGCTCAATTCCCCGAACGCCACGAGTATCCAATGGATACCCCTACGCGGGAGGCATTGGCCCCGCTGAATTCCACATTGTTGCGCACGAAATAAAGGTGAGCCTCGGGGCGGATGAAAAGATTGCGGGTGAAGTACAAACGCACGCCGCCTCCTACATGTCCCATCAGGTGGTTGCTGCTGATGTAGTTTGTGCATCCGGAAAACGACCCGCAGGTAACGTAGTTCTGATAGAAGCGGGCGCTCTGCACTCCGCCTCCGGCCATCAACTCGGCCTCCATGCGGTCTCCGAGCTTGGGAATCCATATGCCGTTAAAGTCAAACAATACCGGACGAAAGGGCTGATAGCCCTGATACAGGTTCTGGCCCGCCCGCCAGGCAACCTCGCCTTGCACTCCGAAACGGTTCTTGAACAGGAAGTCGGCACTGAATGCGGGGTAGGCGCCTCCCCCAATGGTCTGGAAGGCGTGGGTGCCAGTAGCGTCGGCGGAAGCAGTTCCCTTGAGCGTGCTCAGGCCAAAAGCAAAGTCCATCTGTTGCGCGCCTGCCAAGTTCGATAAAAGGATGGGCAAAAAGAGCGATGCGATCAGGATTGCTTTTCTCACGTCTGACCTCCCAGTCCGGCAGTACTCCAGTCCGGCAGTACCTTGGATGCAGTCCGGTGGCTGTGTGAACCCCGGGCGTAAGGGTTTGTTGCGCCAGTTTCCCGGCAGGTATCCCCATTCAGAAACATGGCCGGGACGTCGCGAACGCCGCGGCAAGGTCAATCGGTTACAATAGGTTTCCGCGCATCAAAGCCGGAGAGATGGCCGAGTGGCTGAAGGCGCACGCTTGGAAAGCGTGTATACTCGAAAGGGTATCGAGGGTTCGAATCCCTCTCTCTCCGCCAGTTTTTTCCGCCGCTGAATTCCAGTACAAAACGTTCCTGCACCCATGTTCCTGTGCCCCTGTTCCTGAACTACGATGCTCTGCTTCCTGCGCCAGGCAATCCGGCTTCTATGGACGGTCGCGCAGGCGCTCGCCGACGGCCTGCGTCGCAATCGCCCCCTGGACGAACGCGCGGATTGGATGCATGCCTGGACGGCGCTCTGCCTTAAACGGCTCCGAATTCAGTACACATGCATCGGGAGCCCTCCGTCGTCAGGACTGATCGTTTCCAACCATCTCGGCTACCTGGATGTCATGATCTTCGGGGCCGTAGTGCGCTGTATCTTCGTCTCCAAGGCGGAGGTAAGCAGTTGGCCGGTATTCGGGCGGCTGGCGACCCTGGGCGGCACCGTCTATGTGGATCGTAAACGGCGCTCCGGCACGCGCAATGCAAATCAGGGAATCAGCAACGCTCTGCGGCATTCTCTGCCCGTGGTCATATTTCCCGAAGGAACCAGCTCGGGAGGCAACGAGGTGCTGCCGTTTTATCCTTCGTTGTTTGAGCCTGCGGTTGAGAATCGCCTTCCCGTAACCGCCGCCCATCTGAGCTATGAGGTCGAGGGAGGAACTGTAGAGCGCGACGTTGCCTACTGGGGAACCATGACGTTCTTTCCGCATTTGCTGCGCCTGCTGAGCTTGCGCAACGTCCGTGCCGTAATCCGGTTTTCCGATGCGCCCCGCGTATTCACCGACCGCAAGATCGCCGCGGAGGCGACGCGAACGGAAGTCCTGAGACTCAGAGATGGTTGAGCACACCGCCGGGCTCCTAAAACCGCTGTGGATCGCGTTCGCTGGTTCCTAGCCGCGCCCGGCAGAGTTTTGATCCCTGCCGTTCGGATTGCTGTGCCAGAACTTCTCCAACAGGAGAAGAGCTAGGCCGGAAATGGCGGCAGCAACCAGTGCCGGAGGCGTTCGCTGGGCGATGGCTCCGATGATGAGCAGGGCAAGTACACCACGCAAGACAACGATCACCGTCGTCCTGCGATTGTGCCGAGCGGCGACAATGGACGCCCCCACGCCTGCGAGCCACAGCACCCCCACCCACCAGCGGCCCTGACCTTCGAAGATGGATTCCCACTCCACTGCACCGGCGATCACACAGATCAGCAGGCCGACGGCGGGAAGGACTTCGGCGAGCACGGCGGAAACTGGTTTGTGCGATGTCTCCGGCGCATTTTGGTTTCGGCTTTGCCGGTATCGCCACCAGGCTAGGAACCCAACAACCACACCCCAGATACCGATCATTGGAAATGACAGACTCTTCGGCCAGTGCATGTCCCCCACAAGCAGCATCAGGTAGCACATCCCCAACGCGAAGATGAAGCTGTAGAGGAGGATTTTCTTTTGGGAAGGCCTGAGCGCACCGCCTGAATTAAGCGAGCGCATGTATGACCATGAGAGAGCTAGAAAAATCAGCGCAAGTCCGGTCATTACACCGAAGTCTGTTAGCCATGATGTCATTGGTGACACGCGATAATATATTCGTACAGAACCGTGCCTAGTCGAAGAAGAAGTTTCGCAGCCCTAAGTTATCCATGAAAAAATTATTGCGTCGCCGACTTCGAGCGTGACTCCGTATCCGCTTAGCCACGATGGCGCCACCATGCAGTT
>DASZRZ010000140.1:0-4572 GCA_035548935.1 Terriglobales bacterium | reverse complement strand
GGGAGGCTTTCCGTGGCTCCGCTGACCGAGGATCAATACCGGTTTCTGGCGGGGTCGTAGAAGCCGGAGTTCAGTGAGCAAAGCGGAAAGATTTTTCGATACATTCTGAATGCCATGGAGGCACGATGTCGGATTTAGCGGGCAAGCAGTGTGTCCCCTGCCGCGGCGGAGTGCCGCCGCTTAAGGGAGAGGAACTGGCCGGATTGCTGCGCCAGGTGGCGGGATGGCACGCAGCGCAAGATCACCATCTCCACAGGAGCTACCAATTTCCGGACTTCAAGTCCGCGCTGGCCTTTGTAAATGAAGTAGGGAAGCTGGCGGAAGAGCAGGGGCACCATCCCGACATTCTTCTGGCCTGGGGCAAGGTGGAGATCACCACATGGACGCACAAGATTGACGGCCTGACCGAGAGCGACTTTATCCTGGCAGCGAAGATCGACCAACTGCCGCGGTAGAGCCGGAGAGTCGGCCCTTGGAGAAATCCACCCACCGCGCCGCGCAGGAAGCTGCGCCTGCATTTCCCATGGCATGAGCCGTATGGTCTAATTTTGGCCGTGACCCGCAAAAGAATCGTTTGCATAACCCGCAAGTTCAAGGACGAAGATCCGCACCGGCACATCAGCCATGTAGGGCTGGGCGACGATGCGGGCTGGACCTCCACCCTGATGGCCGAAGAGGTGCTCTGGCAGCTAAGGTTGCCCTCCGGAGACCGTTTTTACGTTGTCGGCAAAGATGGATGGGAGGCAGAGGTGCGGGCCGGAAGGTGCGTTTTCTGCGGCTCAGGGCACGAATTTCTGTGCTCGGCCCCCGATCTTACCGCCAAAGACAAGCTGCTGACCGTGCCTGAGTGCGGATAGGTGCGTGGGATTTATGGAAATGTTCCATTGGCAGATTCCTGCAACTTGGCCATTTGTAACTTCCTTTGTAACTTCCGAAGAAATGCCGCATCAGAAGGATTAGACTTACAGGCAGGAGCATAGGCAGGCGCGATGCTGATTAAAACCAAAGCCGAAATTCCCTCCTCTGAGATCACCCCCCGGAATCTTTACCTTAACCGCAGAACATTCATGACCGCCGCCGCAGGCGCCGTGGCAGGCGCTGGAGTTCTTGGACTCCCGCTTTCCGCCGAGGCGGGCACGAAGATCGACAACGTGGTCAAGGGCCACTTTGCGACCGACGAGAAGCTCACGCCGGTGAAGGATGTGACCAGCTATAACAACTTCTACGAGTTCAGCACCGACAAATATGAACCCGCCGAACTCGCCAAGAACTTCCGCTCCCGGCCGTGGACGGTAAAGGTTGAGGGCCTGATTAAAACGCCCAAGACCTACGATATCGACTCGCTGATGCGCATTGCGCCAGCCGAGGAACGAATCTACCGGCTGCGGTGCGTTGAAGGCTGGTCGATGGTGATTCCGTGGATTGGATTTCCGCTGAGCGCGCTGATTAAACAGGTAGAGCCCACATCGCAAGCGAAGTACGTGGAGTTCACCACCTTAAAGGATCCCAGCCAGATGCCGGGACAGCGTTCGGGAGTGCTGCGGTGGCCTTACACAGAGGGACTGCGCTTGGACGAAGCCATGCATCCGCTGGCGATTTTGTGCTTCGGGCTGTATGGAGAGACACTGCCCAACCAGAATGGGGCTCCGCTGCGGGTGGTGCTGCCGTGGAAGTACGGCTTCAAGAGCGCCAAGTCGATCGTGAAAATCCGCTTTACCGACACCCAGCCCGATACGGCGTGGAACCTGGCGGCTTCGCGCGAATATGGCTTCTACAGCAACGTAAATCCCAACGTGGACCATCCGCGATGGAGTCAGGCAACGGAACGGCGGCTGGGCGAATTCTTTAAACGCAAAACCCTGATGTTCAATGGCTACGCCGACCAGGTGGCGAGCCTTTACTCGGGGATGGACTTGAAGAAGAACTTCTGAGAATACCGTGAAACAGATTCGTTTGCTGAAGGTCGCGGTATTTCTGGCATGCCTGCTGCCGCTTGCGCTGCTGGCCCGGAAAGCTTTTTCCGACCTGGGCAACGTATACAGTTCCTTTTCCTTCTTCGTCTCGCCGAGTGCCAGCCTGGGCGCCAATCCACTTGAGGTCATTACCCGCTCGACGGGCAGATGGGCGCTGATTTTTATCATGATCACCCTGGCGATCACGCCGGTGCGCCGGATTGCAGGGATGCCGTCGCTGATCCGTTTCCGGCGGATGGTTGGGCTGTTCGCTTTTTTCTATGGCTGCCTGCACTTCCTGACGTACCTCTGGTTTGATAAATCCTTCGACTGGACGGAGATCGTAAAGGACCTGCCGAAGCGGCCCTTTATCACCGCGGGGTTCACCGCATTTATATTGATGGCTCCACTGGCGGTGACCTCCACTCAAGGATGGATCCGCCGCATGGGTGGCAAGCGCTGGCAGGCTCTGCACAAGCTTGTCTATATCTCAGGAATTGCGGGAGTGGTGCACTTCTGGTGGCTGGTAAAGGCGGATGTGCGCGAGCCTTTTATTTTTGTGGCCGTGCTGGCGGTACTGTTGGGATATAGGATTTTCAACGCGACGGCCAGGAAAAAGACACAGAGCCGTCCGGCATCACAACCGCGCGGAGTGATCGTACCCGAATAAGCCTGCCCTCGGGATTGAGATCATTCCTCTTTCTTCCTCGGTGGCGGGATGGGCATGCCCGCGAGTTTTTTCTGATACTCCGGATACATTGTTTCCGCCCCCCCGCGTGCCGCCTCGTAAGGGATGCCAATCTTCTCCGCGTATTCCTTGAGCCAGCGGTTCTCTCCCGGCAGATGGAATGCAACCCAGCTTTTTGGCTGGTCAATCTGTAGGCTGTAAACACAGAAATTCGGGGAGAGCTGGTGGCCCGTGTCGAGAACCCAATCCGAGGTCCAGATCATGGGCTCCGTGAGATAAACCGGATCTTCAATAACCGTAAAAAGAGTAAGAACGTTGTGATTACGGATGAAGTATTCGGTCATGGAGCCTTTTTCGCTGCGCGAGACACCGTTACGCCGGAAGTATCCCTCCTTCATGTGGGTGGTTTCGACCATGAGCATGTCGCCCTCCCACTCGCCGGTTGAGAATCCCGTCCAGGTGTGAGGGGCCCATTCCGAGGGATGGGGCCGCTTATCCATGTAGATGGTTCTCTCAGGAAGCATGTAGGCGAGCGTGTTATGCCATGCGAGCACCCCCTGAGTGACCGGATCGACATCCGCCCAAATCCTCATGCCGGAGGTTCCCCTGGGCCCGTAATCGCCAGCGTGAGGATGGCACTGGTGCTCGATCATGGCCCATTTTTCGGCGGACCAGGTATCGGCGCGCATTCGTCCGGCATCGTTAATCGGCAAATTTACGTAATCGCCGATGTAGATATCGCCGCGCTCGGGATAGTCGTCATGGTAGCTGCGGCTCCACTGGCCGGCGATATCCGTCTGAGCCGGGGCTTGCCCGGCAAGCAGCAGAAAGGAAAAGAGGAACGAAACCGGCAACCAGAGAATCCGCCCACGCAAAAACATTAACTGCAACCTCCGCCACCCAGCCCCAACCAGCAGGCGATCATAGGAGTCCTAAAGTGCCCGGTCAAATCCAGGTACTGGCATGCCATTATTTGAACTCCAAGAGCATAGCAAACACCACTTGGGAGGATTGGACAAGCGGTCCAAGGTGTTGGATACTAACGGGCTGCGGGGAAACTCTGGTACCGGGTGAATCCAGAGGTCCCGGCCAATCCGTACTGCGGGGACACCTCCGGCTGACCCGCCGCAAAGTGATTATGGAGATGAAATGAAGATTGTGATTCGGAGTGCATTCTGCTGCTTCCTCGCGACCACGTTTCTGGTGGTGAGCCTGATGGGAGCCGACACAACGCTTCGCGGAACGGTTACCGACAACGCAGGGAAACCGGTGCGGGGCGCCATTGTGAAAGCGACAATGGGAGACAAGACGATCAGCCGCTTTACGCAGAAGGACGGACGCTACCAGATTTCCGTTCCGCCAGGCTCCTATGCCATAACGGTGGATGCTTACGGCTACGCCATTAAACGGCAGACGAAAGAAACTTCGCAGGCGGGCGACGTGGATTTTTCCATAACGCCGAAGTGGGATGTTACACGCCTGACGGGCGCTGACATCACGCCACTGGTTGCAGATGACAAGCCGGGAAAGCTTCTGAAGGCCGTGTGCATCGAGTGCCACGACTTCAGCGTGGTGATGGCCAAGAGAGGGATGACCTCGGCGGAGTGGCAGAGCTTCCTGCCGGAGATGCCGGCTGGAAAGCGCCCCGGTCGCAACTGGACCAAGAGCCAACTGGATCAACTGGGCTCGGCGCTGGAGAAATACTTCGGGCCTGATTCCAAATATTTTGGTCCGGATGCCGAACCGCCGTCCCAGGCGGAGGTGAAACATCCAGTGCTGGCGGATGCGGTGCTTTCGGCCACCTTCCGTGAGTACACGGTGCCGACAGGCGTACAGTCGCTGCCGCATTCGATCTTTCTTGTTCCTGCTTCCAAGACCGCATGGTTCAGCGAAATCGGTCTTCGCGCCAACAAGATAGCAAGCTTTGATCTG
>DASZRZ010000139.1:0-1565 GCA_035548935.1 Terriglobales bacterium | reverse complement strand
TCCACGGCGATTGCGGCGCTTCTGGGACAGCTGCAATCGCAGCAGAATTCCCTTCTCTCCAAGCCCTTCGCCACCTTCGGAGGGGGCAGCACGCTGAGCGCAGTCCCGGTGCCGCCGGCAACGGCAACTTTCTCGCGCGGAGAGTCGATGATGCGCCTCATCGATCACATGAATCTGCGGGCGGCTCAGGGCGATCCTGCGACACTGAAGATTGGATCGCGCTATCCGATCCTGAACACCACGTTCGCGCCGATTTTCAACTCAGGGGCTCTAAGCCAGGTGATTCAAGGTGGGAGTTTTACAGCTCCATTTCCTTCCTTCAACTATGAAGACCTGGGAATCAATATCAAAGCCACCCCACAGATTCATCCCGGCGAAGTCGCACTGGCTCTGGAGGTGGAGGTAAAGTCCCTGGGAGCGCAAACCTTCAACGGAATCCCGGTGATCTCCAACCGGGCCTATAAGGGCGCTATCCGCGTTAAGGACGGCGAGCACGGCGTGGTGGCCGGATCGCTGGACCGGCAGGAGCAGAGGTCGGTCTCTGGACCGGCGGGACTGGGAAGACTTCCTATCGCGGGGTCTCTGCTTTCAAACTACGGCAATCAAAACTCGGAGACCGAGCTGCTGATTGTGATTACGCCGCACCTTATGACAGTATCGCCGGAGACGCAGGAAGCGGTGCTTCTGCAATAGCACAGAGCGCCGCAAGTTTACTTTTTCTGCGCGGCGTGATGATCCACAATAGCCTTGAGCACATCGAGCGGAGTGCCATTCACATTAGAAATTTTCCGCCCTCCAATAAAGACCGTCGGCGTACCGCCCACTTCAAGAGACTTGCCCAGCTCAATGGATTGGTTGATTTTGGCGGCGGTCTCCGGCTTCGGGGCACAGGCGGCGGCTGAGGCTCGATTGGCCCCGGCCTTTTCAGCCAAAGCTCCCAGCCGTGCATCGGCATTCTCTACCGTAATTTTTTCCTGCTCGGCATAAACGGTGTCTACAAACTTCCAGAAGGCGCCATTGCTCTGTTCGCTCACACACTGCGCCCATGTAGCGGCCTTAAAGGCCCAGGGATGTATTTGCGTAAGCGGGAAATGCTGAAAAATAAAGCGCACTTGCGGCTCTGCCTTGAGCAGGTCTTCGATGGCAGGTTGTGCCGCCTTGCAGCTGGGGCACTGCAGATCACCAAATTCGACGATGGTGACGGCGGCGGTCGCCGGTCCTTTGGCAGGCCCCGTGGCGCGTTCCGCTATTTCCTTTCGCGGCCCGGCAAAGGGATCGGCGCCAAAGGGCAGCCAATCCCCCGCAACGGCATGGCGTCCATCGGGAGTGACGTAAAGACGCATGGGCTGATCCCCATCGGGCGTCGTCATCATCACGGACACCTCGACCAAAGCAGGGTCGGCTGCGCGGCGGATGAGGTTTACTTTCCAGCTAAGTCCCGGGGTAAAGCCGAAGAAGCTTTCCAGAAATTCGTTCACCGTGGCTTCACTGGGCAAAGCCGGGGCGGGGGTCTGCGCAGGAAGAGTTATGGAAACGGCAAAAACGAGAATGAGAGCGAGAAAACT
>DASZRZ010000138.1:0-2819 GCA_035548935.1 Terriglobales bacterium | reverse complement strand
CCCAGGTCATCGAGGATTGCCAGGGCCGTCAGGAACACCTTGAGAGACGTTGGCACGCGGCTGCCCAAAATGGCGAGGATGCCGAGGGCGAAGGCGATATCTGTCGCGGAGGGAATGGCCCAGCCTCGCAGCATAACGGGGTTATTTCGATTGAAAGCTGCATAGATCAGGGCAGGCACCACCATGCCTCCGAGCGCGGCAATGCCCGGCAGGGCCGCGCGCTTGCCGGACGATAGCTGACCTGCCAGCAGTTCGCGTTTGATTTCCAGCCCGACCAGCAGAAAGAAAATCGCCATCAGGCCGTCGTTAATCCAGAGCAACAGCGATAGCCTGGCGGCGGGAGGGCCGATTGCGGCAGACAGCACCGCGCGATATACCGGAGCCAGAGGAGAGTTGGCAAAAACCAATGCCAGGGCTGCCGCTGCCATGAGCAAAAAACCCGCCGCCGCCTCCAGCCGGAGAAATTCGGCAATCAGCGAGATCGGACTGCGAAGCAGAGTTTTCATGTCAGATCATGTCTTTATACGACATACGACGCACCGGGACGCCGGGCGGGCACAAAACTCCGGTGCCTAATCCCGCCCTACTTCCAGCTTCTGCCGGGCTGTGCTTGCGCAACTCCAAGGGAGCGGAAATTTACCAGCGGTCTTCCAGCGGTAAATTTTCGTACCGAACCCTTTCTGGGTTAGCATACCCACACTCCGTAAGGGCCGGTGACTATGAAGGATTTCTACATCTGTGACGCAGCCCAGTTTGAAAACAAGACCGTAGTCTCCAGCTTCGTGGTCTCCGCCAAGCAGGTCAAGCCAAAACGCACCGGCGATTTCTATCTCTCGCTCACGCTGGTGGACCGCACAGGCCACATCGACGCCAAGGTATGGGATAACGTATCCGAGATCATGGACACCTTTGACCAGGACGACTTCGTGAAGGTCAAGGGCCTGGTGAATAAGTACAACTCGCGATTTCAATTCACCATCCACAAACTGCGCAAGCTTGATGAATCCGAGGTGGATTACGCGGACTACCTGCCCAAGACCAGCAAGGACATCGACGAGTTGTGGCGGACCCTGGCATCTTTTGTCGAATCCTTTCGCGACCCACACCTGAAGGCGCTATTGCAGGCCTTCATGGCCGACGAGCAGATCGCGATCGCTTACAAAACCGCACCCGCCGCCAAGACCTTGCACCATGCTTTTATCGGCGGGCTGCTCGATCACGTCGTATCGCTCTTCACGGTTTGCGACCTTGCCTGCCGTAACTATCCTCATATCGACCGCGACCTGCTGCTTACGGGCGCGTTTTTGCATGACATTGGAAAGATTCACGAACTGTCCTACAGCCGCTCTTTCGGTTATACCAACCGCGGACAGTTGCTTGGTCACATGATCATCGAGCTGGAAATGCTTCAGGCAAAGCTGGCGAAGTTTCCGGACTTCCCCTCCGAGCTCAAGCCCCTGCTCGAACACCTCATCATCAGTCATCACGGCCACTACGAATTCGGATCACCCAAACTGCCCATGTTCCCCGAGGCTCTCATGCTTCACTATCTCGACGACCTCGACTCGAAAATGGAAAGCATGCGGGCCCAGTTTGAGCGCGACGCACCTGTCCCCGACCCGTGGTCGGGATACAACAGCTCGCTCGCCCGTCCATTGCTGAACACCCGCAAGCTGCTCGAATCCATTCGCAACCCGCAGCCTGTCGGGACCGATGCGGCCTCCGAACCGGACACGGCTTCCGCTGGTCAGGTTCCGGGTGAATCTGTTCCGGTTGAACCTGCGCTCGATCCGGTTGAACCTGTTCTTAATAAAGAAGCCGCGGCCAGGTCCACGAGTTCCGCCACCTCAACCCAGCAGTTGCTCGACCTGGAGCGCAAATTCGCTCGTCCCATGGCTGGTGTAAGCGATACCGGTGAAAACCGAACCCGGAAGTGAGTTCCCTGTGGCCATTCGCCTCTCGCAACTGGAAACCGAGTGCATCAAGGTGCTCTGGCAAAAGCAGGCTGCCACTGTCTCCGAGGTGAAGTCGTCCATGTCCCGGCCGCTGGCCTACACCACCATCATGACAGTGCTCGACCGCCTGCTCGACAAAGGAGCCGTAGTCCGGCATAAGCAGGGACGCTCCTTCCGCTACTCTCCGGCGCTCGACCTCAATTCCGCACGCCTTCAAGCCGTCCACAAACTCGTGGAAAACCTCTTCGACAAAGATCCTCGTGCGCTGATTCAGTTCGTGCAGGAGCAACGGCTTCCAGAGCCCACGCAACTCCGCGCCCGCGAACGGAAGCCATCTTCCGCTCCCGCATCTTTGTTACGCGCGGAAATCGATGACTCTCTGCTCTGACGACTCTCTACTCTTACGACTCTCTGCTCCAGGGCTGAGTGTTAACCCGCGAAACCATTCCCATTTCCGTAAAGCTCTGTAAATACAGTGCCAATAGACACCTACCCAAGCGGCATGCCCACAAGGCCGTGCTCTGCCGGTTATTGCACGCACCGGGGGCATCTGCTACAAACCTCGTTGGAAGCGAGGTGTGTATGCGGATTTCTGAGTTGAAAATAAAAGAGTTTATTCTGGCGGTCACATTCCTGGCATTGATCTCCGCCTGTAGCGCCAAGCCCTCACAGGAAACCGCCACCACCACGCCCGGAACTTCAGCACCAGCGGCAGCAGCGGAGCCCGGCGCTACCAGTGCTGGAGCGGCTTCTACTTCAACCTCAGCGGCCTCTCATGCGGCGGCCAACGAGATGGAGATGATCACCGTTCCGGAGGGCAAAACCATTATTGTGCGCTTGAACAGCCCCCTGGGCTCCAAGCTC
>DASZRZ010000137.1:0-8953 GCA_035548935.1 Terriglobales bacterium | reverse complement strand
GGTGCAAACCGCTCCGGCGAAGATTGAGCTGATCAAGGAAGCGACCAATCCCTGGTATGAGGTCACGCTGATTGAGGGCCGCACCCGGCAAATCCGCCGGATGTTTGAAGAGATCAACCATCATGTGGAGAAGATCCGGCGCGTCCGCTACGGACCGCTGGAGCTGGACGTGGAGCCGGGCGTTTTCCGGATGCTGACGCTGGGAGAGGTGTCGCGCCTGAAGTCGGCGGCGGGGATCTCCGGGACGCAGCAGCCGGAAGCCAGGGTTCGAGAAGCGAAGCATCAGGAAGCGAAGCATCGGGAATCGAAGCCCCCGGAATCGAAGTCTCTGGAAGCGAAGCCTCTGGAAGCCGAGCCTGCGGCTGGGGAATTTTCCGCCGGGAAGGCGCCAGGGGGGATGAAGCCATGGGCTCCCAGGAGGCCGCGCCCTGAGGGATTGGGACGCAAGGCTCCGTTTACAAAAACTCCGGGCTTCAAGAAGTCTCCAGGTTTTACCCGGGAGCAGGGCTTTGCCAGGGCTTCGGGCTTCAGCAAGGCTTCAGACTCGAAACCGTCTTTTACCAAACCGTCTTTTACCAAGCCTTCTTTTTCTAAGCCCTCTTTCTCCAAGGCTCCTTTCGCAAAGTCCAGGGATTTTGCAAAGCCCCAGGCTTTGAAAAATTCGAACGACTCGAATGATCTTAACGACTCGAAGGGGCCGGATTCGCGCGAGTCCTATCCAAAGGCTTCTTATAAAAAGCCCTCCTATAAAAAGCCATGGGGCTCCAAACCTTCGGCGTCAAGGTCCTCGGGCAGCAAGGAACCGGGCGCAAAGCCTTGGGGAGCAAAGTCTGGGGGAGGAAAGCCGTGGGGAGCAAAGCCATGGGGGGCAAGACCGAAAGCCCCTGGAGATTTTGAGCGCCGGGGTCCGGCTCGAGGTGCGCAATCTTCGGATCCAGATGGTTCGAGTCCGAATGCCGCCAGCGCGAATGCCATGAAGCCCAGGTCTGGGCGTCCGGGGACATTCAATCCGAGGGCTTCGCGCTCAGCTTCTTCAAGTTCAAATTCAAGTTCAAGATCTTCGCGACCTGATTTTTCACGATCAGGATCTTCGCGCTCAGGTTCATCCAGTTCAGGTTTTTCGAAGCCGCGCCCTGCGGGTGCTTCCAGGCAAAAGCCGTGGTCTGACAAGCGGGAGGCGTCACGACCGTCGGGCGGAAGGCCTTCAGGCACCCGGTCTTCTGACTCAGGATCTTCCGGCCCGAGGTCTTCAGGAATGAAGTCATCCGGGGCGAAACCCTGGGGTGCGAAGCCCGGGGCAAGGGCTTCCGGTAGGAAGACTTCGCGTCCGGGAGCTTCCAGACCAAAGTTCGTGCGCAGGAAAAGCTCGTAGCCGGTTATTTCGTTCGAGAGCTGGAGTGGTGGCGACGCTCGGCTTCCACCATGGGGAGACGTGCGGCTCCCACGAGTCCGGCATCGCTTCCAAGCAAAGCGCGGGTCACAAGGGTGTGGCGTGAGCTTCCACTTGCCGTGCTGCGGTTGCCATCGGGTGCGGTAGCCGTGTAGACGATGGAACGTTTGCGAAGTTCTTTGAGCATCGCCGGTTCAAACAAATCCCAAGCCGCCGACACGCCTCCTCCGATGACATACATCTGGAGATTGAGAGCGTTGATTACGTCGGAGAGCAGAATCCCCAGGGCCCAGCCCACCACTTGAAAAATCTCACGGGAAGGCCCGTCGCCTTGCAGGGCAAGGTTAAAGACGCACTCGGCGTTGAATTCCACGTCGCGACTCAGGGAAGCACGCGCCAGACCGGAAGCACTGTTGGCGGAGATCTTCTCTCCGGCCATGCGCATGATGGCAGTGGCGGAGGCGTATTGTTCAACGCATCCCGTGTTGCCGCAAGGGCAGCGCGGACCATCCGCGTCTACGGTGATATGTCCCACCTCACCCGCCATGCCGTTCATGCCATGCCAAATCTTACCGCCCAGCACGATGCCGCCGCCCACACCGGTTCCCAGCGTGACCATCAGTAGATTCTCCACATCCCGGCCGGCACCGAGCCAGGCTTCGCCGAAGGCGGCTGCATTGGCGTCGTTCTCCAGTACAACAGGGGATTCCAGGCGCTGCTCAATGGTCTGGCGAACGGGATACTCGTGCCATCCGGGAAGATTGGGCGATTCGCGCAGGGTTCCGGTGTGCATGTCGATGATGCCGGGAATACCAATCCCAATGCCCAGAAGTGGCTGGGAGGTGGTGACGTGCTTTGCCTTGAGCTTGCGGATGGCGGCACACATTTCTTCGATTACCGGTTCGGGGCCGACGCCCACCCGCGTGCTGGTGGTTACTTTGTCGAGAAGATTGCCGTCTTCATCCACGGCGGCGATGCGGAGGTTGGTTCCGCCCAGGTCTACTCCGATGGCGATGCCAGACATAGCGGGCATTGTAGAACAATGGCTACGCCCGTTTCTGGAAGGCGATGGAATTCCGCTACGCACTACTTCTGGCACTTGGGGCAGTAGTGGGCGCTGCGGCCCGCGATCACGATGCGTTTTATCGGAGTGGCGCACGCGGTACACGGATCACCCTCGTGCCCATAAACGCGATGCTCGAACTGAAAGAATCCCCGGTTGCCGCTGGCGTCCACATAGTCGGAGACCGAGGAGCCCCCGGCGGCAATGGCCTGTTTGAGGACCTCCTGCACGGAGTCGTAAAGACGCCGGAGCTGCGCAAGGGTGAGACTGCCGGCGCGGCGCAGCGGTCGTATACCGGCGCGGAAGAGCGACTCGTCGGCGTAGATATTGCCGATTCCACTCAGCAGCTTCTGATTGAGCAGGGCGCTCTTGATGGGCGTGTTGCGCTTGCGGAAGAGTCCTGCAAAAAGCTCAAAGCCAACGTCGAGCGGCTCCGCTCCCACGGCCTGGAATTCATCCGTGGCCACGGACAAGCGGCCAAAGCGCCGGGGATCGACGAACCGGAGCTCCCGTCCGGATTCGAGCCGGGCGATGAGGTGTGTGTGGGGCGCGATTTCGGCACCGGCGGAAGCGATCAGGAGCCGCCCGGTCATTCCGAGGTGGACGACAAATTGAGCGGTGGCGCGAGTGGGCCTGGAGCCGCGCTTTTTAAGGGCAATGTCGAGATCGATTACGACGTGCTTGCCCACGCGGCGGGCCCCGAGGATGCCAGCGCCTTCGAGGGTGGAAGCAATCTCAGAGGCGGGCGACTTCAGCGGTTCGGGCTTGGAGCCGATCCATACGGATGCGATTGCGTCGCCGCGAATCCCGCGGGAGAGTCCACGGGCCACGGTCTCCACCTCGGGAAGCTCGGGCATTACGACGAGTTTAGCAAGGGCCGCGGGGCTGCTGCCTGTGTTGAGTTTTCGCTGCGGCCCGGCAAGAGGCGGGGGCGAGGTCCAAAGTGGGAGCATGGGTGGGAGCGTCCTGCCGGTTGCTAACTTCTTTAATTGCTATCATCGGGGGGCTACCAGTAAAATTCGGTGGACACCTTCACTGCGGACTCCCTGCTTAAACTTTAGTCCAGCATGCTGCGGCCGAGGAGTGTGCCAAAACGACTAGAAGGAAGTAATTTGAATAACGTTAAGACGGCTGTGATCGTCGGGGCCCAATGGGGCGATGAGGGTAAGGGCAAGATTGTGGATGTCCTTTCCGACTACTTTTCAGTGGTAGCGCGGTATGCGGGCGGACACAATGCCGGGCACACGGTAACCATTGCGGGGAAAAAATTCATTTTGCAACTTGTGCCCTGCGGAATTCTGCGTCCCGGGTGCAAGGCGGTCATTGGCAATGGCGTGGTGCTGGATCCATTCGCGCTGATGAAGGAAGTGGCGGCCTTGCGGGCCGCGGGCGTGGTGATCGAAGGACCGGGGACCCCCGATGGGTCCGCAAGCAACGATGGATCAGGAAGTAACGAGGCCGCGAATCTGTTCATCAGCAATCGCGCCCAGGTGATCCTTCCGTATCACCGCATGATCGAACTGGCCTCGGAAAACGCTCCCGGCAGGGTCAAGATCGGAACGACTTCGCGGGGCATTGGTCCGGCTTACGAAGACAAGATGGGGCGGCGCGGCCTGCGGGTCGCCGACCTTATGGACCTGAAGCTTCTGCGGCGGCATATTGAAAATGCCTGCGGCGAAAAGAACATGATCGCGCACGCCCTGTTCAACTCCGAGCCATTGGATCCGCAGGAGATGTTCAAGGAGTACGAAAAGGCATCGCATCTGATTGCGCCCTTTGTCTGCGATACGGCGATGCTGCTGAATGAGTCCGTGCGGCGCGGGGATGCAGTGATGTTTGAAGGCGCTCAGGGGGCCATGCTCGACATTGACCACGGAACGTATCCGTTTGTCACCTCGTCGAGCGCGACCTCGGGCGGCGCGGTCATCGGGACTGGCGTTCCGCCGACGTCCATCGGCACGGTAATTGGGGTGACCAAGGCGTATTGCACGCGGGTTGGCGAAGGACCGTTTCCCTCGGAAAGTCATGATTCCGCGGGCGAGCAACTGCGGGCCCGTGGCAATGAGTTTGGAGCGGTGACCGGGCGTCCACGACGCTGCGGCTGGCTCGATCTTCCGCTGTTGCGATATTCCTCGATGGTGAACGGCATTTCATGGCTGGTGGTTACCAAGCTGGACGTGCTGGATGAGATGGATGAGGTTCCAGTGTGCGTTGGGTACAAGGTGGACGGGAAGGTCAGTTCGACGATCCCGGCGCAGGCCAGCGGTTATGAAAAGATCGAGTGCGTGTACCGGAAGTTTCCGGGTTGGCGGCAGGAGACGCTGGGCATCACTCAATATGAGAAGCTGCCGCTGAAGGCGAAGGAATACCTGGCTTTTCTTGAAAAAGAGAGTGGTGCGCGCATCGGCATGATTTCCACCGGCCCGGGACGCGAGCAGACGATCGTGATGGATGACTTTGCGGCAGAGCTGGCGAAATTCCATGCGCCGGACCGGCGGCTGGCGAGGGCTCAATGATCGTCCTGGTGGTGCACTTCAAGGTCCGGCAGGGCACTCAGGAAGAGTGCATCGGTTTCATGCGCGCCATGGAAGAACAAACGCGCCGGGAGCCGGGCTGCCGCCAGTATGTAGGCCATCAATCCACCGAGGACAGCCAGAGGTTCATGTTCTACGAGGTCTATGACGATCAGGCGGCACTGGACGCACACCGGGCCGCACCCTACTTCAAGCAATACGTGAGTGGGGGAATCGACACACTGTTGGAATCCCGCTCGCGAGAGCTCTACAACACAATTGGCTAGCGCCTGGCGTGCCATGCCGGGCCGGTTTCATGCCTTTGCCATTCGCGTGATACGCTGATTCGTCTCTTCGGGGATCATGAGATTCACGCTGCATGCGAAAAACTGCTCTCACACTCACCCTGCTGTTTACCGCCACCCTCCTCTTTGCTGAAGGCACCCACACCTGGGAACAGTCGAGTTACGACGATCTGGAGAAGGGGACAACCAAGGGCGTAGCCATACGCAGCGAGGGAGGCTTGGAGCTGGCGCCAGCGTTTGCGCCGGTATTTACGACACCCTCGACCTACATCTGGGCGATTGCAGAGGATGGGCATGGGAACGTGTTCGCCGCAGCCGGGGCTCCGGCCCGGGTTTATCGCATCACGCCGCAGGGGCAGGCGAGCATCGTGATGCAGCCGGGCGAGTTGCAGGTGCAGGCGCTGGTCGTGGCCAAAGACGGCACAATCTACGCCGCTACTTCGCCGGATGGCAAGGTTTATAAGATCGAGCGGAACGCTTCCGGCGCGAGCGCCGCAGCCGCTCCCGAACGGGCTTCCGCGCAGGATGCCGCCCGCTCCCAGCCTGAGAAACCGCGTGTGCCGGTGGACCCAGCCTACAAGTCGAGTTTGTTTTTCGATCCCGGCACCAAGTACATATGGGATCTTGCCCTGGATGAGCAGGGGCAGCTTTATGTGGCGACCGGGGACCGCGGCGAAATTTTCCGGGTACAGAAGGATGGGCAGCACTCGCTGTTCTTCGAGAGCGATGAGGCGCATATCCGGGTGATTGCGTTCGATCCCGCGGGAAACCTGATCGCCGGTTCGGATGGAAGCGGGTTGATTTACCGGATATCACCGGCAGGCCAGGCCTTCGTGCTGTATAGCGCACCGAAGAAGGAAATTACCGCTCTGGCGATCGATGCAGAGGGCAACATCTATGCGGCGGGCGTGGGAGAGAAGCGTCCCGCCGATGGAGTGGTGCAGCCGGCGCGTCAGTCGCTTCCGGTGGTGAATACCACGATAACGGTGACCGCCACTCCCACGGGACCGCAAACCGTGCAGACGCAGCAGTCGGCGCCTTCGCAGTTCCCGATGCCCTCAACTCCCATATCGCCGATGCCGACCGGGGGGTCGGAGATTTACCGGATCGCTCCCGACGGTTCGCCCCGGCGGATGTGGAACTCGCAGGATGACGTTGTGTACTCGCTCTCCTTCGACAAGGACCGCCTGCTGGTTGGCACCGGAAACCAGGGAAACATCTACGCGGTGTTCGCCAACGGCAACTCCATCGATCTGGTGAAGGCCAGCGCCAATCATGTGGCCGCTCTGGCGCGCTCCTCAAGTGGCGGCCTGTATGCGGCAACCAGCAACCTGGGAAAGCTCTTTCTGTTGCGCGCGGCTCCGGATGCCGAGGGCACGTATGAGAGCGACGTTTTCGACGCCAAGATTTTCTCCAAGTGGGGAAGGGCCGAGGTTCGCGGCAACGGAAACTTCGAGGTATTTGCCCGCAGCGGCAATGTGGACAACCCCGACCGCAACTGGAGTCCGTGGAAGAAGGTTGACTTTGGACAGGCCGATGGAAAGCTGGACATACCTCCTGCGCGCTTTGTGCAGTGGAAGACGGTGCTGCATGCAGGCAAGCTTCCACCGGTGGTGCGGTCGGTCGTTCTGAACTATCTCCCCAAAAATGTAGCTCCGGAGATTCAGGATGTCGGCGTGCAGCCGGGGGCACGGTTTCAGGAGGTTTCCAGAGGGCCGCAGCTTGAGGCCGTCGCGGTTCCCCTGGGATCGGAAGCCGCCACGCCGCCCGCCCCACGATTCGATGCGAACGTGCCGGCGGCACTGCGGGATCGCGATTCCATTGCGGTGCGCTGGGCCGTAAGCGACGACAACGACGACAAGCTGACCTTTGCGATCTACTATCGCGGCGATAACGAGTCCCGCTGGAAGCTGCTCAAGGAGGGTATCGAGGAGCCGTTCTACTCCTTCAGCGCCGCGCTGCTTCCGGACGGAGGTTATGAACTCCAGGTAACGGCGAGCGATGCTCCTTCGCACTCGCCGGCCGAAGCGCTTACGGCCTCGCGGAAGAGCAGTCGCTTCGAGGTGGATACAACGCCTCCGCAGGTGCAGAACCTGAAGGGTGTGGTGGAAGGCAGCTTGCTCCGGATAACGTTCCGCGCGGTGGATGGATTTACCCCCATCCAGAGGGCGGAGTTCTCGGTGGATGCAGGCTCGTGGCAGTACCTTGAGCCGGTGGGAAATTTGTCGGACAACCGGGTGGAAGATTACAACTTCACGGTCCCGGCGGGCGGTGACCGCCAACCGGGCGTTCGAGCCGTAACCGCCTCCCCGGATGCCGGAGATGAGCATGTGGTGGTTGTGCGGGTTTACGACCGCTTCGGCAATATGGCTACGGAAAAGACGGTCATACGAAGCAGCCCGGTTAAGAAGTAGCCGTGCTCTGGCAGGCCTCTCCGCCGGGTCTTCAACGCGTACAATCAACGCGTACAATCAACTGGCGTCCCTAATTTCAGGAGTGGTCCTATGCGCTGCCGTATCCCTGCCAATGTGCTGATTCTGGTTTCCGCGATTCTGCTTGCCGGCTTGCCGGTGGCAGCGCGGCAGGCTGGTGCAGGATCGTCGCAAGGCCCAGCGCAAAGCGCGGTGGGAGCGCCCACCGTTCCGCAGGCCATCAAGGCGATCTCGGCGGAGAGCATCCGGGCGCATACCAGGTTTCTTTCCTCCAATGGACTCGAAGGGCGCGGTACCGGCCAGCGTGGGGGAGACATTGCGGCGGACTATATTGCGACACAGTTTTCCCTGCTTGGTTTGCAACCGGCGGGTGAGAACGGAAGCTACATGCAGCGCGTTCCCATGGTGGGCATCACCACCGACCCAAGCAGCAAGGTGAGCTTTGTCCCGGCAAACGGAAAGCCGATGGAGATGAGGCTCTCGGAGGACATGGTGGTGATGGATGAAACTCAGAACCCCGGGTCGGAGGTGGATGCAGAGGTCGTGTTCGTGGGGTATGGAATCCAGGCGCCTGAATACAACTGGGACGATTACAAGGGCCTGGATGTGACCGGCAAAGTTCTTCTCATGCTGGTGAATGAGCCTCCTTCGCAGGACGCCAATTTCTTCAAAGGCCCAGCGCTCACCTATTACGGACGCTGGACCTACAAGTATGAGCAGGCAGCGCGCAAAGGGGCCATTGGCGCGATCCTGATCCACAAAACCGAAATGGCAAGCTATGGGTGGGACGTGGTGCGGAATTCATGGGGAGGGGAGCGCTCCTACCTCAAGGTGGAAGAGTCTCCCAGGCTCAAACTCGCATCGTGGGTGCAGTATGAAGTGGGCAAGCGGCTCGTGGCCACAGCGTCGAAGGATCTGGATAAGTTAATCGATCAGGCCAGGAATAAGGACTTCCATCCCATTCCTCTGCCGGTGCGGGTGCGCTCGCACGTGGCCAGCAAGATACGCCCCTTCAGTTCGAATAACGTGATCGCCATGCTGCCCGGTTCGGACCCTAATCTGAAGAGCCAGGCGATTTTGTACACCGCACACTATGACCATCTGGGCATTCATCCCGACCAGACGGGCGACAATATCTACAACGGCGCGGTGGATAATGCCACCGGGTCCGCTGTTCTTCTGGATATGGCGAAGTCCTATGCGCAGGCGGAGAAAGCACCCGCGCGCAGCGTAATTTTCGCGGCGGTCAC
>DASZRZ010000136.1:0-22580 GCA_035548935.1 Terriglobales bacterium | reverse complement strand
CAAGAGCAAAATCCTGTTCAGTGCGCCGCGTTCTTTATAGGCGCCCGTGCGTTGCAGGTTCTCAAGCTTCAGGAAGACATTCTGGCCGCTTACCTTGGAAAGCGTGGTGGAGTGCTCGCAGGGGGAATAGTAGACAGCCCCGCGGATGCGCTCCCGGGCCTCTTCCACCGCTTGCCGGGTTACACTTGCCGCCGGCATTGTCTGGGAACCTGTCTGCATGTTTTCCTGGAGGTCTGCTCCCAACCTACTCCCGCTCAATAACCAGCCTGTTGGACGTTCCTGCTAGCATAACAGACGGCAACCACGGCACTTTCCGCACTGGATGCCCCCTGAGTGCTCACGGCCTTGCATTGTCATCGGGCCGAAACGTATTATCGCCATCCGCTCGCGAGGAGACATTATGAGTCAAAGCGCAACATCCCCGATCAATAAAACGGCGGTTGCCGGAAATATCACCGAAGAAGCTATTACCGCCAAGGCGCTCGAAGCCTACGGCAAAACCCCCGATCCCCGCCTGCGCGAACTGATGACTGCCCTGGTCCGGCACCTGCATGACTTCGTGCGGGAGGTCTCACTTACTGAGAAGGAGTGGTTCCACGCCATTGACTTCCTTACGCGCACCGGCCACATGTGCGTGGGGGCGCGCCAGGAATTTATCCTGCTTTCGGACATTCTCGGTGTATCCATGGTGGTGGATCTCGTCAACCACCACAAGGTCACCGGCGCCACCGAATCGACCGTGCTGGGACCATTCTTTGCGAACGATGCCCCTGAGCTTCCTTTCGGCGGTAATATCGCTCCTCACGACCCGGGAACACCGCTCTTCTTTTCCGGAAGGGTAACCGCTCCCGACGGAACTCCCTTGAGCGGCGCCGTTATCGACGCGTGGCAGACCGGCTCCGACGGGCTTTATGACGTGCAGCGCGCTCATCACGAAGAGTCGGATATGCGGGGACGCTTCCGCGCTGGCCCCGATGGCCGTTACCTGATTCGCAGTGTCCGGCCCATCAGCTATTCCATTCCCGTGGATGGCCCCGTGGGAGAGATCATGAGCAACTGTAAACGGCAGCCCATGCGTCCTGCTCATACCCATTTCATGATCGCCGCTCCGGGATACGACACGCTCATTACCCACCTTTTCGATCCTGAGGATCCGCTCATTAAACTCGATCCCGTTTTTGCCTTCAAGAGTTCACTCATCTATGACATCAAGCGCCACGATCAATCCGAGCCGGGCTATGCCGTCGATCCTCCGTTCTATACGGTTCAGCGCGACTTTGTATTGAGTCCGGCGGCCAGATGAGTCCGTGGGGACATTGCGCGAAGGGAAGTGCCGGACGGCCTTTACATTAATTTCATATTAAAAGTGAGGGAGTGAGCTGGTTTCACCGCTTGCCTTGCAACCGCTTCAACTACAATATGGACGTGAGTTCCACGATATTTTTGCTGGAAGATGACGCGGATATCGCCGAGCTCGTGCGCCATCATCTCTCAACCGCTGGTTACGCGGTCCGTCCCTTTGCCCATGCGCAGAACATCATAGGCGAAGCGGAAAAGACCCCACCTGCCCTGTTTCTTCTCGACATCATGGTCCCCGGTGGAGATGGACTTGAGATTTGCCGCCGCATCCGCAAAAGCAGCGCTCTTGCGGGGCTGCCCGTAATCTTTGTTACCGCCAAGTCCGCCGAGGCCGATCGCGTCGCCGGTCTTGAACTAGGCGCCGACGATTACGTTACCAAGCCGTTCAGTCCCAAGGAACTTGTGGCGCGGGTGCGAGCCGTCTTGCGCCGCTTTGAGCGGCCGCTTCCCGTTGTGCAGTTAAAAGTTGGGGAATTGGAAATCGATGGCAGCTCCATGTGCATCAGTGTGCGCGGAGAGCCCATCGAAACCACCGCGACTGAGTTCCGTCTGCTGCAATACCTCGCCGCTCATCCCGGACGTGTTTTTACCCGTGACCAGATTCTGGATGCCGTCTGGCGCGACACTTCTTTCGTTACGCCCCGCTCGGTGGATGTTTACGTTCGCCGCCTGCGTGAGAAAATCGAAACCGACCCGGAAAATCCCCGCTACCTCAAGACGCTTCGTGGAGCCGGGTATCGCTTTGAGGTTCCGAAGTGAGAAGCCGCATCTTCTTCAAACTGCTTTTTCCTTCGCTCCTGCTGCTTCTTGTTGTTGTGGTGACTCTGGACTTCACCCTGCGCCGCGATCTCATACTGTATTCGTCGCTGGCTCTTCTCCTGGCATTTGCCATAGCCTTTTTTGCCGCTTCCTCCGTTGCCCGCCGCCTCCGCCGCATGGTCGCCTTTGCGGATAAAATTGCGGAGGGCGATCTCTCCGCCCGCATCGACGAGAGCGGTGGCGACGAAATTTCTGAAGTTGCCGTTGCCCTGGACCGGGCAGCGCTCCGGCTGGAGCAGCGGTTCTCCGTCATGCAGTCCAGCCGGGAGCAGATGCTCACGCTTCTGAACAGCATGCAGGAGCCTGTGATCGCCGTTGCCGGCGATCAGACCATTCAATGGGCTAACGGAGCCATGGAGCAGCTCACCTCTGGGGCTGCCAGGCCCGGCGCCGCCCTGGTCGAGGCCTTGCGCGATCCTGAGTTCCTCGAAGCAGTGCGCCGCAGCCTGCGCGACCGTGTGGTGGCTTCGGCCCACGTGCGCTCTGTGGCTCCCGGACGGGCCTTCGATGTCACCGCTGCCCCCATGCCCGGCGGTGTGGTGGCCGTTCTCCACGATCTCACCGCGGTGGAGCGGGTGGAAAAAACCCGACGCGATTTTATCGCCAACGTCTCGCACGAGCTGCGTACCCCCCTTACATCCATTCAGGGATACGCCGAAACACTCATGGAAGTTTTGCCCGAGCAGGGCAGCGGACGCACTTTCGCCGAGGTCATCCGCCGTAACAGCGCGCGCATGTCGAGGCTTACCGACGATCTGCTTACGCTGGCCCGCGTCGAGTCTGGCGAGCATAAGCTTACGTTTGGGAGCCTTTCCTGCCGCGAACTCGTCTCCGAAGCCGTGAACTCCCTCGGCGATTCCGCCGCCAGCCGCGGCGCAGAGCTTATCGTGGAAGATTTGCCGGAACTTTGCGTCCGCGCCGACCGTGACGCCATCCACCAGGTTTTCACCAACCTTGTTGAAAATGCGCTGAAGTATGCCGCTTCCGGGGGCAAGATTTTCATTGGCGCTGCCGCCCGCGAAGAAGGACTGGAATTTTATGTTCGCGACTCAGGCCCCGGAATCGCATCCGAGCATCTTCCACGGCTTTTTGAGCGCTTCTACCGGGTTGATAAGGCTCGCTCGAACGATGCCGGAGGCACCGGACTCGGCCTCGCCATCGTGAAGCACATCATCCTGAACCATGGCGGAACGGTCCGCGCCGAAAGCCAACTGGGCCACGGTTCCACCTTTTATTTCACTCTTCCGCTGGCGGCATCTGCCGATCATCGCCTTCGATAACCCTAAATAATTCAACAGTTAAACCTGGTTTTTAATATTCCTTTAACAAACTACCGATACAAGGGAACTGAGGAAACAGAATGAAACGAGTTTCGTTTGCCGTATTAATTGGGCTCTTCCTGTTGACCCTTACAGGACTCGCGGCCGCCACGGAGACTTTGAATGGCGCTGGCGCCACCTTCCCATATCCGATTTACTCCAAGTGGTTCAGTGAATTTCGCAAGGTTCGTTCCGACGTTCAGATTAACTACCAGTCCATCGGCAGCGGAGGCGGCATCCGCCAGGTTATCGCCGGTACGGTCGATTTTGGCGCCACCGATAGCCCCATGACCGACGAGCAGTTGAAGGAGATGAAAGGGAAGATCCTCCACATCCCAACCGTGTTGGGGGCAGTTGTACCTGCCTATAACCTCAGCGGGGTCAGTGCCGGGCTCAACTTCACTCCCGAGGCGCTCGCCGGGATATTCCTGGGCCGGATCACCAATTGGAATGACAAAGCCATCGCCTCAGCCAATCCCGGCGTTGCCCTGCCCAATAAGCCCATCATGGTGGTGCACCGGTCCGATGGCAGCGGGACAACATTTGTCTGGACCGACTACCTCACAAAAGTAAGCTCGGAGTGGAAGGCCACCGTTGGTGGAGCCGGAACCGCCGTCAAATGGCCCGCGGGTCTTGGCGCCAAAGGTAATGAGGGAGTCGCCGGGCTGGTGCAGCAGTCCGATGGCGCCATTGGATATATCGAGTTGATCTACGCGGTTCAGAACAACATCAAGTATGCAGCTGTGAAGAATGCTCACGGCGAGTTTGTGAAGGCCAGCCTCGAGGGAACGACAGCCGCTGCCGCCTCCGTAAAAGACATGCCTGCCGACTACCGCGTCTCCATCACCAACGCTACCGGTAAGGGTGCCTATCCGATTGCGAGTTTTACCTGGTTGCTCATTCCCGTTCCCGGCCCCAATCCCGCCCGGACCGCCATACTGGGCAGCTTTCTTAAATGGATGCTGACCGACGGACAAAAGCTTGCCTCTCAGCTCTCCTATGCTCCACTGCCAAAGAATGTCGTCGATAAGCTCTTGCTGACGATTAAGGAAGTCCGCTGACCGTGATGCCTGGACTCTGCGGGAGGATCCTGATGAGAAGAGTGTGTCTTGTGTTTCTGGTGCTTGCCGGAGCGATGCCTATGTGGGCAGAATCCCCTGCCACTTCTTCGCAAGCTGCTTCCCAGGAAACCGCCGGCATTCTGAATGAGCTGAAGCAACTGGTTGCGGCCCAACAGTTACAGCTCAAGGCGGCAGATGAGGAGCTGCGAGCCCAGCGAAGGCTGCTCGAAGCTCAACGCAGTCAACTGGAAGCTCAGCACCGGGACATTCTCAACCTCAGCGCCGCCGTCGGCGATCTGTCGGGCGCAAGCCGTGCTGGAGTTGTAAGCCCTGCTGGGGTGGTAAGACCCGCAAACCTTGGAGAGATCGCCAGCAGCTCTCCTGTGCTGCCAGCAGGCAGTATGCCGGTTCCGCAGAAACAGGGAACTGCAACTCCACTGCTTGAGCCCGGCACGGAAAAGCCCTCTCCGCTCTCATTCAGGATCGGAGGAACGGAGTTCCTGCCCCTGGGTTTTGTGGATTTCACCAGCGTCTTCCGCTCCACCAATGTAGGCAGCGGTATCGGTACAGCCTTTGGAGCCATTCCCCTGAGCAATACCCCAGCGGGACACCTTACGGAGAACCGCTTCAGCGCTCAAAACTCCCGCATTGGATTAAGGGTGACAGGAACGTTTGGGAAGAATGATCTGACCGGATACCTGGAAACGGACTTCCTTGGAAATGCCCCTCCCAATCTTTTCGTCACCAGCAACAGCGCCACCAATCGCCTTCGTCTTTATTGGGTCGACGTGAAGCGCGGCAAGTGGGAGTTCCTCGCAGGGCAATCCTGGAGCTGGCTTACCCCGAATCGCAACGGTGTTTCTCCCATGCCGGCTGACATCTTTTTCAGTCAGAACATGGATACCAATTATCAGGTGGGCCTCACCTGGACCCGCGCTCCGCAGGTTCGCGCCATCTATCATCCCAACAAAAACTGGGCACTGGGAGTTGCGTTGGAAGATCCCGAACAGTTTGTGGGCAACGCCGTTACCTTTCCCACCGCGCTCAACAGCGTCTACCCGAATGAGCTGAGCACGGGAGCGGCCACGACGACTCCCAATCTGCATCCCGACATCATTCCCAAAATCGCCTACGACGCCACTCCCGGTGGAAGGCATCTCCACCTCGAGGCCGTGGGTCTGCTGACCTCATTCCGCGTCTATAACCCCCTTACCAATGCAAGCTCCACCGCCACCGGCGGCGGCGGCTCCCTGAATGGAAACTACGAACTGACTAAAAACCTTAAGGTTCTATTCAGCTCTTTCTATAGTTCCGGTGGTGGGCGCTATATTTTTGGATTGGGTCCCGATCTCGTTGTGCGGCCCAATGGCACCCCGGCTCTGGTGGCCGCCGGTTCGGGAATTGCAGGTCTGGAATGGCAGGCGGGACGCAACACCCTGGTGTACGCATACTATGGCGCCGCTTACTTCCGCCGTCACTACTTCCTCGATACCAATAACACTTTCGAAGGCTTTGGATTTCCCGGTTCTTCCACTAATGCCAACCGATCCATTCAGGAGCCGACCTTCGGCATAACCGAAACCCTATGGAAGAACCCAAACTATGGCGCAATGCAGCTTATTACCCAGTATTCCTATCTAACCCGCAGCCCATGGACGGCCACTCCGGCTCATGCCCATAGCAACATGGGATTTGTGGATTTGAGGTACGTGCTACCGTAGCATCCGTTATTGGTGTGCTCGTTTGAAGGCATTAATATTGGCTTAATAACAGTCTGCTAAATTAAGCCCGAAACCTGAGAGGAATGGAACATGGCCAGTATGGGGGTGCCCGTCAGCGGAACTGATAAATCGGGTTCCACCGTGGGAGTTGCGGCTCGCTTCCGCCAGGTCCAGCGCTCCACCCATCTTGCCGATGGCCTTTTCCGCGCCTTTGTCTTTGTCTGCGCCGCCTGTATTGTCGTCCTCGTTGGCTTGATCCTTTATCAGTTGGTTGCCCACTCCCGCGAGTCCATTCAAGCCTTCGGTATCAATTTCCTCACGTCGTCGGAATGGGACCCCGTTGCCGGGCAGTTCGGAGCCCTGCCGTTTATCTACGGAACGCTTGTTTCGGCTCTTATTTCCCTGGTGATTGCCGTGCCTCTGGCCGTGGGAGTGGCAATCTTCACCACTGAGATGTGTCCCGGTTGGCTGCGCGTGCCGCTGGCTTTCACCACCGAGTTGCTGGCGGCGATTCCCAGCGTGATTTACGGTTTGTGGGCCATCTTTGTGTTGGTTCCTCTCCTTCGCATTCGTGTTCAACCCTGGCTTGCCGCGCACCTCTCCTGGACGGGACTTTTCGAAGGCCCGCCCTACGGTATCGGCATGCTGGCGGCAGGAGTGATCCTGGCAATCATGGTGATTCCCATCGTCTCCTCCATCACGCGCGAGGTTATGACCGCGGTGCCGCAGCACCAGCGGGAAGCCGCTCTGGCTCTCGGGGCCACCCGATGGGAGATGATTCGAGTCGGAGTGCTGCGCAACGCCCGGGCCGGCATACTCGGTGCCGTCATTCTCGGGCTGGGCCGTGCTTTGGGGGAAACCATGGCCGTTACCATGGTGATCGGAAATCGCCCTGAAATTGCCCGTTCGCTGTTTGCGCCGGGTTACACCATGGCCAGCGTGGTCGCCAATGAATTCAGCGAGGCCGCCGATAAGCTCTATCTCAGTGCCCTCGTCGAGATCGGTCTCGCGCTCTTCCTGGTTACCGTGCTGGTAAACGCCTGCGCGCGCCTGCTGGTGTGGCGGGTCACTCGCGGCGTGCCTGCGGGGGTTCATGCCCAGTAGCCATATTTCTACCGGGTTCACCGTCCGGTTCGGCTTCATGCGCCGCCGCATTGCCGATCACCTGGCAACTGCCCTCGCCGCCGCTGCCGCCGTTCTGGTGCTCGCTCCACTGATTGCCATTTTCGCTTACCTGATCTTTCGCGGGGCCAGCGCCCTTAGCTGGGAGTTTCTTACCCAGGCCCCTAAGCCAGTCGGTGAATCCGGCGGGGGTATCGGCAATGCGATTGCCGGTTCCGGCATCATTCTGGGCATAGGCAGTCTTCTCGGTGTGCCCATTGGGGTTGGAGCAGGAGTGTATCTTGCTGAATTCGGTGGCGGACGCTTCTCTTACCTCGTCCGCTTCATAGCCGATGTTCTCAATGGTGTCCCCTCCATCGTGATAGGTTTGGTTGTTTACGGCATCCTGGTGATTCAGCAGAAACACTTTTCCGCCATCGCCGGCGGCGTTGCACTCGCCATCATGATGATTCCCACGGTCGCCCGTTCCACCGAGGAGATGCTGTTACTCGTGCCCCAGTCGGTTCGCGAGGCGGCGTTCGGTCTTGGAGTTCCGCACTGGCGTACTACCGTGTCCGTCACTTTGCGCTCCGCCACATCCGGAATCATCACCGGCATTATGCTGGCTTTTGCCCGCGTGGCGGGGGAGACCGCCCCGCTGCTGTTTACCGCATTTGGCAATCAGTTCTGGAGTCTTGATCCCACTCAGCCCACTGCGGCCCTGCCACTCCAGATTTTCGCGTATGCCATCTCTCCCTTCGAGGAGTGGCACCGCCAGGCATGGGCCGGGGCTCTGGTTCTTATTATCCTGATTGTTGGTACCGTTTCTATGGTTCGCTTCGTCTTCCAGCGGGGCGTCTTCCGGGGAGTTCGTTAAACCATGGGAGTTGGTGTTCGCGTGCGCAATCTCAATGCATGGTTCGGTTCCAACCGCGCCTTGCACGACATCACCATCGATGTACTGCCCAATCATGCCACTGCCATTATCGGGCCTTCAGGCTGCGGGAAATCAACCTTCGTCCGCTGCCTGAACCGCATGCACGAGATCACCCCGAAAGCTCGCGTCGAGGGGTCGGTCGAAATCGGTTCCGCCGACATCTATGCTCCCGGCAGCTCTCCCGTGGAGGTCCGCCGCCGCGTGGGCATGGTATTTCAGAAGCCCAACCCGTTTCCCACCATGTCGATTTATGAAAATGTTGCCGCTGGGCTCAAACTCAACGGCTTCCGCAATCGCCGCGAACTTGACGACATTGTGGAGCGCTCCCTCCGCCAGGCCGCTTTGTGGGAGGAGGTGAAAGGCGACCTCAGGAAAAAGTCGGGGGCCAGCCTCTCCGGCGGACAGCAACAGCGCCTCTGTATCGCCCGTGCCCTTGCCGTGGAACCCGAAGTTTTATTGATGGACGAACCCGCCTCGGCCCTTGATCCCATCTCCACCGCCAAGATCGAAGACCTCATTTTTGAGCTCAAGGAAAACTACACCGTCGTGATTGTGACCCATAATATGCAACAGGCGGCCCGTGTCGCCGAGCATACCGCCTTCTTCCTATCGGGGGATATGGTCGAGTACGATCGTACAGAGAAGATCTTCACCACTCCCGCTGACAAGCGGACGGAAGACTACATCACAGGCAGGTTCGGATGAGCCGTACCCGGTTTCAACAGGAACTCGACAGACTTCGGCAGAACCTGCTTTCCATGGCGGGACTGGCGGAACAGGCCGTACAACGTGCCATGGAGGCTTATGGCAATCGCGATCCTGAGGTCTGCAAGCTTTTGTTCGCCGATGAAAAGAAGATCAATCTTGCCGAGCGCGAAATCGATGACCTTGCGCTTGATCTTCTCGCCATGCAGCAGCCCATGGCGGTGGACCTGCGTTTTATCCTGGCCGGAATCAAGATCAATGCTGACCTTGAGCGGGTGGGCGATCAAGCGGTGAATATCGCCGAGCGCGTCATTCGTCTCAGCAACCTCCCCACGGCGGATCTTCCGATCGATCTTCCACGTACCGGATTTTTGGCTTCCCTCATGGTCCGGCAGGCCATTGAAGCATTCGTTAAAGCCGATGCCACCCTGGCCCGCGCCGTCCTGCAAATGGACGATCAGGTTGACAGCATGAATGACGAAGCTTACAAGGCCATGTCGCGAGCCATGCGCGAGACCCCCGAATATGCCGAGCAGGCGCTCAATCTTCTTCTGATCTCCCGCAATCTCGAGCGCGTTGCCGATCATGCCACGAACATCGCGGAAGATGTCATCTTCTGGGTCCAGGGCGCCGACGTCCGCCACAGCGCCATTAAGTAAAATCCGCGAATACCTAGTACGGACGGATTCTCAGGAACACCATCGCGCCTACGGGATTGGAGCCATACAGGCCTTTCAGTGCCGCCGGCACGCCAAACCATGTAAGCTGCGCACTCAGCCTCGTCGAAAGATGGGGCAAGTTTCCCACCTCGCGGCCGTATCCTGCCGTGTACGACTGCACCCGCGCCAGGTAGTGTTCTTCAAAGTTTGCGGGGACCGGTCCACTCCCCAGCAGCAGCTCATTCGTGCGGTCGACGTTTTCAATACGGCTCCAGAAAGCGTTCTTTCGCAGCCGTAGGGTGGATTCCAGCAGGTAGCCATTTCCCACGTTTTCGTGGGAGAGGCTCGCATTTCTTCCCCACAGCAACAGGGACGCCCAGTTGCCGTCTTTTAGAGGACGGTTGTAGATCACCGAAGCGGTGACCCGCCGCACGTCCTCGGTGGGAGCCAGGGCCTCGGGCCCGGTCAAATGTGCCAACGATACCTGCGTGCTCCAGTTCCGCGCCGGATTGGCACTCGCCCGCACCGACCATGAATCGAGCTTCCCCGAATCGATGTTCCAGCGGAACTCATCGGGCTCACGTCCGTGGAAACCCGAGGCCTCCAGCCGCATAAAGCGGTAGGTCACTCCCGCGGTGAGGACATCGCTGGCAATGTGGGTGGAGTCCTCCAGGTGATGTCCAAGCGGGGCAAGCGGATTTTCCGAAGCGGATTCACGATGCGGAAACGCAATCGGGCCCATCGCCGGGTTTCCCATCGGTGCCGCATACAGCGAAAGTAGCGTACGTTCTCCCACGCGATAGTCATACATCGCCGCTAGTTCCATGAAAAAGTCGTGCGGATGCTGCCCATCGACAATCGGCCTGCCAAATGCGGTTTCTCCCTGCTGGAACAGCTCCGGATAGCGCCTCTGAGTCACGGTTGCCGGTTCAAGGCTGAACATGGTTCGCAAGGTCAGCGTTCCATTGCCCAGCTTCCGCTGCGCCATGGGCATGAACCAGTTAGTCGAGAACAGTTTGCCGCTGCCACGGGGGCCGCTCTGCTGAATCTCGCCCACGAAGGCGATTCCGTGCAGCATCAGCAGCCAGTTGAACTTCTTCTTCATGAGCATGGGGAACGGAGTGGAATTGGGCTCTGCATCCGTTCCCGCAGTGGCATGGTGAGTGAGCAGTTCCGCCAGCGAGTTTGCCTGCATTCCGCCATGCTCTTCCGGCGTGCCCCCCATGTCCATTCCGGCCATGTCATCCTGATGGGCTGCACTTGGTGTGTGGTCGTGCTGGTTTTCCGCGTGTTGCTGAGTAGGCTCTTGCATGTGGTGCATCGGATCATCCGGGCTTGTATGGGAAGCTTCTCTAGACTGCAAGCCGGCGGCAGGAATCGCGGCCATGGCAAGCGCTATTGTCAGCCAAGCTGTTCGCACAGGTATTCTCCATTCGGATAAAGAACGTTAGCGGGCAGGCGTGAAAGTGCCGCCGGAGACAGGCACGAAGGCAGTCCCATTGGCAATTCAACGCTCGATCGAAGGAGTCTGGCGGAAGATCAGATACGAAGGGGAGTGGGGGCGGAAGGAGGTCCCATGGCTGTCACCAACGGCCTGAGAGTCCAGTTTGTGCTTCCCGGCAACACGGGTTCGACCACCACCACCACCGAGGCCACAGCCGGAAGGGCGGATTTCAATATCGTTTCCGGCATTGCAACGCTGTGATTGGCGGCGCAGCAGAAATGATTTACGGGTGGAGCCTTGCTGGGAGCAGGCATGTTCCCAGCACGTTGATGCATGGTGCTATGGCATGCATCAGGGGTGGGTTGCGGAGCGCTATGAGCGGGCAACGCCATCGGCATGGAGATCAGCAGCAGGGTGCCGATAAGCGCGAGCGCAGCCGGTTTCATTGACAGCACACTTCCATCATGCCTCAACCCGCGCCAACAAGCAAAATCGTAGGTAACCAGGTAACCATTGGACTCTCATGCGTTCAGGCCAATGGCGACAGGGTAGGGCGGCTGGAGGTCAGACCACGGACCTCTCGACTGCCATAGCCACGGCATTTCCCCCGCCCAGGCAGAGCGTGGCAATACCACGGCGTACGTTGCGGCGCTCCATCTCATAGAGCAGCGTCACCAGGATACGGGCTCCGCTCGCGCCAATGGGATGTCCCAGGGCCACCGCCCCTCCATGTACGTTTACCTTCGCTGCATCAAGACCAAGCTCCCTGATGACCGCGATTGCTTGCACCGAAAATGCCTCGTTCAGTTCGTAGAGGTCAACTTCCTCTGGCTTCCATCCGGTCTTTTCCCAGAGCTTCCGCACCGCGCCCACTGGGGCCATCATGACCCAGGCCGGATCGATTCCGCTGGCCGTCTGCGCCACAATGTGTGCCATCGGCTTCAAGCCAAGCTCCGCCGCATAGCGGCTGCTTGTGACTACCACGGCTGCGGCGCCATCGTTCACTCCCGGCGCGTTGCCGGCCGTTACGGTGCCATCTTTCTTGAACGCCGGCTTTAGCGACCGCAAGACCTCAATGCTGGTGTCCTCGCGCGGCCCCTCATCCTTTGCAAATAACTCCACCGGGCCGCCTTTCTTTCTGGGTGGGAGCTCCACGGGAACAATCTGCGACTGGAAGCGGCCTTCGCGTATTGCCGCCAATGCCTTGCGGTGTGAGTTCACCGCATACTCATCCTGCTCCTCGCGGGTGATTGCGTACTTCGCGGCGACGTTTTCACCTGTGTTGCCCATGTGATAGTCGTTGTAAACATCCCACAGGCCGTCATTCACCATCGAGTCCACTATTTGCGCATTGCCCAGACGGTATCCCTTTCGCGCCTGGGGCAGCAGGTATGGGGCGTTCGTCATGGACTCCATTCCGCCCGCCACAACCACATTGCTCTCGCCACAGTGGATTGCCTGCGCGGCCAGTCCCACGGCCTTCAGCCCCGAGCCGCAAACCGTGTTGATGGTCATTGCCGTCACTTCGTTGGGCAACCCGCCGTAAAGCGCCGCCTGCCGTGCGGGGTTCTGGCCCAGCCCCGCCGACACCACCAGGCCCATGATGCATTCCTCCACCCGGGCTGGTTCAATGCCGGACCGCCGGACTGCCTCCCTTACCACTGCGGCGCCCAGCTTGGTGGCGCTCACCTCGGAAAGCGCCCCCTGGAACTTTCCCACCGCCGTCCGCACCGCGGAAACAATTACCGCGTCAGCATTTGCCATAGGGCCTCCCCGCCATTGGCCGGCACACGTCACTATCGTGTTGTTGCCCGCTTGATTTACGAATCTTCTTCCACTCCAGCTTTCAGACCTTGCCGCACCATGGGCCGCACGATTAGCCGCACGATTATAAGATGCCCCCGGCCCGCGCAGGACTCAACTTCCCCTGATGATGCCGTAGAGTAGTTCCTCTTTTATGCCAGCTATGCCGGCCTGCCGCGCCTGCCTGGTGAGACCTCCCGGAAGGTATGCCTTCTGAATTTCTTCCTCATTCGGGCAAACGAAAGTGCTGGCACTCGCGCACCTCGATCTCCCCGCGCTTCCTCAACGGAATCGCGTTTTGCCGGAAGCAGCGGGATGGAAAAGTCCGCGGCCTTCTCCGCGGTTGATCTCAATTACGCGCCGCTCTTGAAGTGAAGAAAGTGGGCGCTTGCAGAAGAGGAACGTTTACCAGCGTATTCAGCGGCTCTGCGCGATGGTGGGCGGGAGCGTTCTCAGGAGGTAACGTCATCGCGCGCATGCACGCACATCTGCGCGATGCATCGAACCGGTGGTTTTTCGTTCGCGCGATCCTCCGCTGCGAATGGCTTTTCAGGCTTCACGAGTTTGCCGCGCGAGTTTTTGCCATCACCCGCAGCGTTGGATAGTTGGTTCCGGGGATTTTTTTCTTGACTTCAATTTTGAATGACTCTATACATCAAACAATTGCAACTGAGCATCGTTGCGTATCCATGAACAATGGAAGGGAGAATAGATCCAATGGCAGCTAAAAAAGGTGGCTCCAAAAAGGCCGCGAAGAAGACCAGCAAGAAGCACTAAGAGCTCGCAAGAGCAAACTCAAGGGGGACGTGAATAGCGTCCCCCTTGAGCTTTTTGTGGCGGCAATCATTCCTTCCCCGATCCGCCGGCCTCCGCGTTCATTGCGCGTATAGGAATGGACACATCCTGTTCCGTTGCCGGGCACAGCCTTTGATAAGCGCACCAGCGGCAATGGCGTCCCGGTGTAGCCTCGAAATCCCCGCAGGCAATGCGCTCCGCCACCTTCTCCACGCGTTCCCGGGTTTTATCCAGCTGTGCCGGTGTGCGGCACGTTTCCACGGCGCTGTTATCGGAAACGTTATAAAACACCAGCCGCTCCGGATTCATTTGCCAAAGCTCGCGCGCCGCTATGGCATAGATGGAAAGCTGGAGGCTCTCGTCTGCCCGCTTCTCGTCGAAGGGGGAGCCGGACTTATAGTCGATGATCGCAATGCTGCCGCCACCCAGCCGGTCAATGCGATCGATGCGGCCTCGAACCGTGACCCTGCCGATCTTCAGTTCGAACGACCGCTCGGTCTGCAGAACATCCGGCGCTGGCTCTTTCTGCCGCAGGTCATAAAAGTCCGCCAGCTGCCGAAGTCCGTCCCGCAGGTAAAGCTCCTGCTGAACCTTGTCTTCGAATCTGGCCCCCAGAATCTGCGCCCGGAACATCTCCAGCAAATGTTCGCGGGTGCGTGGGCGTCCCTGTTGCAGGGCGTCGTAGAAATCCTTGAGAACCGTATGAATCGCATTCCCATGCTGCATCGCCGCTGCAGCCCGCCCGGGAATATTCCAGTCGCGCCTCAGCTTGAACTGTAAGGGGCAGGCTTCATAAGCCTCCATCAGGCTCACGCTCAAGGCTGGCTCCTTGAGCCGCGCACTGGGGGCAAGCCTCATCCAATGCCCAACACCTGCTGCGGGAGCGGCCGCCGCCAGCGCCGTGCGATAGACGCCTGCATTCCGCAGAGTCCACTCGCCGAGCGCCCATTGGCTGTCTATCAACTCCCGCGCGAAACCCTGGGGACGGGTATCCTTGCGATTCTTGCGAGTCTTGTAATACAGCGCCAGCGTATCCCTAGCCCGCGTCATGCCTACGTAAAACAGCCGGCGCTCTTCCTGCCGGTAGATGTCGCTTCCTTCACCCTCTGCCCCTATGCTCTTCCGCAATTCAGCCGGAAACTCAAACAGCTTCTCCCGGTAGTTGGTGGGGAACGCGTTACTATTCAGGCGAAGGAGGAATACATGGTCGAATTCCATCCCCTTGGCGGAATGTACCGTCATCAGCCGCACCACATCGGGATCTTCTTCATCCCCACCCACCGGAAGCTCCACCGTGCCGCCCTTCTCGCGAAACCATGGGAGGTATTCTTCGAGCAGCTCGGAAAGCGATCCCGTGCGGGTGATCGCCTTCTCCTCCCACTTCGCAATGAAATTGCGGAACGCCTCGACCGGCGGGCTATGTTCGTCCAGTTCAAAATGCCGCAGCGCGATCTCCACTGCCGCGGCTGCCTTCATGCCCGCGGCCTGTGCCGCCGCCCGCGCTTTCGCGGCTGTCTTCAGCACCTCGACCCCGCCGGGCACGGTCTGCAATACCGTTTCGAACGCCGCATCCCGGCCTGCGGCAACGGCAGCTTCGCGCACCTTCACCGGGTCCAGTCCAAATCGCGGCAATGCCGCGGCTCGAAACAGGCTCTCGGCATCGCTCAGCCTTTCAATTACACCCAGGCAGGCCAGCAAATCACGGACGGCTCCGGTCTCCAGCACATCCACTCCTTTTACCGTGAACGGAATGTTGCGCGCCGCCAACTCGCGGACAATGTTCTCCCGGTGCGTCTGAATGCGATACAGCACGCCAATCCTTGGCGCGCTCGATGTTGCTGGCCGCTTCTCGCGCAGCCGACGCTCAATCTGCTCGGCTACATCACCCGCCTCCTCGCGATCACTCTGGCAACTCACAACCTCCACCGGCGGCCACAGGGCCAGACGTCCTTCCGCCTGCGCGCGCCGGGCCCTGCCGGACTCCAGCGGCTCTCGTTTCTCTGCCGGATTGTTGGTCACAACCGCATAGGCCGACCGCAAAACCGGAGGCAGGGATCTCTGGTTCTCCAAGAGGACCTCTGTCTTACTCGATGGAAATCTTCTGCCAAATTCCGCAAAGGCCGCGCTCGAAGCTCCGCGAAAACGGTAGATCGCCTGATCCGGATCGCCCACCGCAAATACGTTCTGTTCCCTCCCGCCCAGCAGATGCATGAGCTCCACCTGGGCCAGGTTGGCATCCTGGAATTCGTCAATCAGCAGAAACCGGGCTCGCTTCCGTTGCTGCTCCAGAACCTCCGCATCGCTTTGTAATAAACGCACTGCCCGCAGGATCATGTGGCCGAAGGTCCCGAGATTGTCCGCCCGCAGCATCTCCTCCACCTTCGAGTACACAGCGGAGATTTCGCGGCAGCGCGAAAGAACCTCCTCATCGGAAATTCCTGCCATCTGCCTGGTCCCCACCACCCTTGGCAGTGGATGTTTCCCGGCGCACAATTCATCCACGTAGCGGGCATAGTCGGAGGCTTCCACCAGCTCATCGTGACAGCGGCTGAAAAACTCCAGCAGTGACTCGAGAAACTGCCCCGGACTCGCCGCCCGTGAGTAGTACTCCAGTGGAAGCTCCTTGAGGCGCCGCCGCAGATATACGTAGAGGTCAATCTCTTCCACCACTCCGAACTGCTTCTTCGACCGGTGCAGGATGGAGTTGCAATAGGCATGGAAGGTGGTGGCCCCCAGCTCGCGGCATTTACCGCCCTCACCCAACAGCTTCGCGACCCGCTCGGCCATTACCTTCGCGGCATTCTCCGTATAGGTGACGGCCAGAATCTCTCCCGGCTCCGCCAGCTTTTCGCGGATCAGCCGCGCGATTCTCTCCACCAGAACCGTGGTCTTTCCCGTACCCGCGCCCGCAACCACCAGCATGGGTCCATAGCTGTGGGCTATCGCACGGAGCTGCGGTTCGTTGAGAGTGCTGGACATGACAGTCTTTGCCATCCTCCGCATTATGTTGGACGGCAAGCTCGAACCGCAACCATCAAGCTCGACTTATGGCCGCACGGCTGCTGCAAGCGAAGCAAAGTACTTGCAAATAATGTCTTGTCAGACCATGATCTGGGCGCGGCAAAACCAAAGTGCATACTTCCAAAATTACGGGCCCCCTCTTGACCCCGCGCCAGACTGGCGCTCACAAGCAGGAAGCAACCGTGAACCGACTTGAAACCACTCAAAATAATAAGGAGAGCCATGACTAGAAAACTTCTGCTGCTTTGCGCAGCCCTGACCTTCATATGGATTCCCATTTCTGCCCAGGTGAAGAAAACCGCGCCTGCCGGCAAGCCCTCAGCCGCAGCTTCCTCAACTGCCGCCAAACCAGCCCCCGCCAGCAGCCAGACCCTGCTCGACATCAATACCGCCTCAAAGGACCAGTTGCAGGCCCTGCCGGGAATTGGCGATAGCTACTCTCAGGCGATCATCAAGAACCGTCCCTACAAGGCCAAGAACGAACTTGTCAGCAGGAAAGTCGTTCCCCAGGCGACTTACAGCAAGATTTCGGCCATGATTATCGCCAAGCAGCCAAAGTAAGTAAGAACCTGTTGCCGCTTGGCCCTAACGCAGATCTTTTGAACGGAATGCGTCTTGCTAAAACGGGACGCATTTTTTTTGCCCTGAGCAGTCATGCTGGTTCCGCCGGGAGTCATCCCTTCGGCACTTGATGCCGGCTGGCGCCCGTGGTGTTCTGTGGCTATGAAACAGACTGTTGGCCTGTCGGCCCTGCTCATGGTGCTGGCTATCGGGGCATGGATTTACTCGAAGCAGGTTACCGCCATCTCGCCTTCCGGAGCTTCGGCCAGTCCCCGCGCCACTGTCGATATAGCCGGTGTACAAAATGATCTCGTTGCCATCGCCAATGCCGAACGGCGGCACCTGGCGTCGGAAGGAAAGTACGTCTCACTCGATGAGCTGATCTCCGGTGGCGACATTACCCTGCCGTCCAAGAGACGTGGGCCCTACCATTACGACGCGGATGTAACCGATACCACCTTCCGTATTACCGCCGCTTTCGAAGCAAGTTCCGATCAGCCTGCCCCAGAGGGCGCTCCCCGGATCATCAATATCGATTCCACCATGCAGATAACCAGGGAGCAATGAACTACTTTCCCTCCATCAGCAGATACTCGAACCATTATCATCTTGTTGGTAGCGTGTTGTTAAAAAAGTGAACGATGAAAACCGTCGGATTACTGATCATCTCCAACCTCTTCATGACCATCGCCTGGTACGGCCATCTCAAGGACAAAAGCCGTCCGCTCATCGTTGCCATTCTGCTGAGCTGGGGCATAGCCTTTTTTGAGTATGTTTTTCAGGTTCCCGCAAACCGCATCGGCTACGGGCGCTTCACTCTTACCCAGCTGAAAATCATGCAGGAGTGCATCACTCTGGTCGTGTTCACGGCCTTTGCCTTCGTGGTTTTCCGCGAGCCGTTCAGGTGGAATTACATGGTTTCCTATACCTTGATTGTCGGCGCGGTCTACTTTGCCTTTAAATTCTGAGTCCTCTGGCGCGCACCGGAATCTTCGAAGAGTAAACTTAGAAGAGTAAGCTCCGAAGAAGTAAACTTCCCCTGGGAGATTCGCATGTCCGTTCGCCCTACGAAACGAGTCATCAAGTCCACGCCCACGCTCGAAGGCGCCGGTGTGCATCTGAGACGTGCCTTCGGCTTTGGCAATACCTCAGACTTTGACCCGTTTCTGCTGCTGGACGACTTCCGCAATGACGTGCCTGAGGACTACCTGGCGGGCTTTCCATGGCATCCCCACCGCGGCATCGAGACCATTACCTATGTTCTTGCCGGAACCGTGGAGCACGGGGACAGCCTGGGCAACCGCGGAGCCATTGCCGCTGGAGATGTCCAGTGGATGACCGCCGGGAGCGGCATCATCCACCAGGAGATGCCCAAGGGGGATTCCGCCGGACGCATGCACGGCTTCCAGCTCTGGGGGAACCTTCCTGCCTCCCTCAAAATGACCTCCCCTCACTATCAGGAGGTCAAGGCCGCCGCGATTCCGGTCGTTACAGACGACGACGGAACCCAGGCCCGCATCGTCTCAGGCGACTTCTGGGGAAAGAGCGGACCGGTCGATGGCGTTGCCGCCAGTCCCGTATATCTGGATATTTCAATCCCGGCAGGGAAGCGCAAGACCATCCCGGTAGAAACCACGCGCCATGCCTTTGCATACGTTTTCGGAGGGGCAGGGAAGTTCTCCAACGCCTCCGAGCCACGCGCGGTTCGCACCGACGTCATCGGCGGTCCGGATTCCGCCGCGCATAACGGCTCCACCGAGGCGGACAACCGCTCCCTGGTGCTCTTCGACCGTGGCGATGAGATTGAAGTGGAGGCCGGGGACGAAGGCATCCGCTTCCTGCTGGTCTCGGGGAAGCCGCTCAACGAGCCGGTTGCGTGGCGCGGCCCCATCGTCATGAATACCCCGGAGCAGCTTCGTCAGGCCTTTGAAGAGCTTCAGGATGGCACCTTCCTGAGAGCCAGCCCCCGCTAGTCTCGCAGCAATTGGAGGCGTCCACGGACCCATCCACCGATCATCGCCCGCTTGTCCTGCTTACGGGAGCCACAGGTTATATCGGTGGGCGCCTCCTCAAAGCCCTCGAAGAAGCACGCTGGCCGGTTCGCTGCATGGCGCGCCGCCCGGAGTTTCTCGCATCCAGGGCCGCCGCCTCCACCAGTATTGTTCAAGCCGATTGCCTCGACGCCGCGTCCCTGATGGCAGCCATGGCGGGAGTTCACACCGCCTTCTACCTCGTACACTCCATGGGCTCCGCAAAGCCCTTCGAGGATCAGGACCGCCAGGCCGCCCGGAATTTTTCCGATGCCGCCCGCCAGTCTGGCCTGCAACGAATCATCTATCTCGGCGGGTTGGGCAGTGACGATCCTGCTTTATCTGCCCATCTTCGCAGCCGCCATGAGGTTGCGGATATTCTGCGAAGCTCCGGAATCTCCACCCTGGAATTTCGGGCCTCCATCGTTATCGGCTCCGGCAGTCTCTCCTTTGAAATGATTCGCGCCCTCGTACAGCGGCTGCCGGTCATGATCTGTCCCCGATGGGTGGCCGTGAAGGCTCAGCCCATCGCCGTGGAAGATGTCATCGCCTATCTCATACAGGCTCTTGATCTGCCGCTTACGGGCAATGCGGTCTTTGAAACCGGGGGCGCCGATCAGGTCAGTTACGGCGAGATCATGCAGGAGTATGCGAGGCAGTGTGGTCTTCGCCGCCACATGATATCCGTTCCCGTACTCACCCCAAGGCTTTCCAGCCTCTGGCTGGGCCTTGTTACCCCGCTTTACGCTCGCGTAGGCCGCAAGCTGATCGACAGCCTCCGCAACCCCACTCTGGTGCACGATACGTCAGCCCTGTCTGCCTTTCACATCCGCCCCAAAGGGCTTGCGGAGGCCATTGCCCGCGCCCTTCACAACGAAGATCACGAGTTCGCACAAACCCGCTGGTCCGGCGCGCTCTCTTCCGGAGGCACGCAATCCTCCTGGGGCGGCACTGCGTTCGGAACCAGGCTCGTCGATTCCCGTACCGTGCAGGTTTCAACGCCGCCTGCCGCGGCCTTTGCTCCCATAAGGCAGATCGGAGGCTCCCGCGGATGGTACTCAGCGGACCTCCTCTGGCGCATTCGCGGATGGCTCGACCTGCTGTTTGGAGGGGTGGGTTTGCGCCGTGGCCGCCGCGATCCCGAAACCCTTGCCGTGGGCGATGCCCTGGACTTCTGGCGCGTGGAGGCCTTCGAGCCCGACCGGCGCCTGAGTCTGGTGGCGGAGATGAAACTCCCCGGCCGCGCATGGCTTCAGTTCGAGGTCGAACCCAATGCCCAGGGGACCATAATCCGGCAAACCGCCATCTTCGATCCCGCCGGACTCTTCGGCCTTGCCTACTGGTACCTTCTTTACCCCGCACACCGCTGGATATTTCAAGGCATGCTCCACAACATAGCCGCCGCTGCCCAGCGGCAAGCCGCTTAATTCCTCGTGGTATTTTTCATGTGTGAGCGATTTTATTTTTGTCTATGGAACCCTTCTGCCGGGGCTCGCGCCTCCGGAGATCGCTCCGGCCGTGGCGCAGCTTCGCTCCGTAGCTCAGGGTTCTGTACAAGGCGTGCTCTACGATCTGGGGGAATATCCGGGGGCGGTAATCGATCTGCCGGATATTGATCTACTCGAAAAAGAAGTCAGGGGATGCATCCCGGGAATGATCTTCCAGATTCCCGACCACGGGCTACTCCGCCAGTTGGATGAGTACGAAGGCTATGATCCTGCCTCTCCCACCGCCAGCCTGTTTGTTCGCAAGCTTTATGAAGTCCGGTTGGACGACGGACACACCTTGAGTTGCTGGGTGTATGTGTATAACCAGAATCCCGGCAATGCCAGGAAGGTTCCACTGGCTTGAACCGCGTGGCAAAAAAACAGGCGAGCACTGGGCTCGCCTGCACTGGTGTTCTTTTTCTAACTAACGGCGGTTGCCTCTCCCGTAAGCCCTCTGGTAAGCCTCGGCGAATGCCGCGCGATACGCGCTCTGGTATTCCCCTTTGCTTCCCAGGGAAGAGGTGTAATTGTGATCCGCGTCTTTATATCCTTTTGCGCCGGTTGGATTGCTGCCCCTGCCGTTCTGGCTGTCCTGCTGGGCGTAGAAGGTGCCGTCGGTGACCCCAGTCTGTTGCGCGATCCTTTGCAAGGACGATCCATTATTGGCACCATTGCCGTAGGATCCGCCCGGACCGCGGTAATCTCGCCCATCGCGGTCATGATGATCATCACGGCCATAGGGCTGCTGATTTCCGGAAAAACCCGAACGGTAGCCGGTGTCGTATGCCTGGCGGTCCACATCACTCTTCCACCTGTGGTTGTTTGGCTTGGACTGCTTGTGCCGCTGCATGTCGTACATTCCATCGTGGTAGCCGGCCTGATAGGCCTGCGAATTCTGGCCGTCCTGCCGGTTGCCGTAGCGTCCCTGATCATCGCGTCCGTGATCCTGTGCAACCGCTGGCACCGCCAAAATGGCTGCCGCAGCCAAAGCCGCGACGAAGAACTGTTTTCGAATTGTTCGCATTGAGCTCCTCCTCCTATGTCCCTGGACTTCTGTCCGTCCCATTACTACGGTTACATACAATCGGCTGAAATACCGATCAACACTGCTCACAAACCTGCTTATCGCGGTTCCATACGTTAGAACCGGTTATGCGCCGCACTGTTGTCCTGGATGTGGAGTTAATTGAATGTGGAGTTCTTGCGCGGGGGTTGCCTTAATCCTGCGAGGATAGAGGCTGATTGAGGGATTTTCGAAGATTTACCTGCGAAGCACTAGCCGTTCCATCACTTCGTGCGGCGGCAGCTAAGGATGTTTGGTGGCAGCGGCCAGGATGACCTTCCTGATATGTTCGAGTCGATCATCAAATTGCTTGAGACTTCCCTTTGTCATGTAGTCCGTAGTCATCTCGGACCATAGTTCGGGAATTCGGGCTTCTTGTATGTCATTTGCAATGAAGATTCGATCAGATAGCACGTTAGCAGCTTCGCTACCTGCCTCCGCCCGGCGGCGCTGATCCTCCGCAGTTCCAGCAGTTATAGTCCCCATAGCGTTCCTGTAGTCCATCAGGATTCCCGCACTCCGCATGAGCGTGCCTAGAAGTTCTTGGTATTCGCGTCTCCTGTTGTCTGCAATCCACTGCTCACGTTGCCAGCTTTTCCTAAGCCGGTGCCCCAATACAATGCCCACCAACGGTCCCATTGCGCCCCAAATCGTCAAAATAATTGTGGCCCCGACGAAGAAATCCATTGTGCGCT
>DASZRZ010000135.1:0-12407 GCA_035548935.1 Terriglobales bacterium | reverse complement strand
CATAGTTCAGGCCCAGCTTTGAACAAAACTCCACCGAGGCCGGATCGCCTCCGTGTTCGCCGCAAATTCCCAGCTTGATATTCGGACGCGCCTTCCGTCCCTTCTCAACCGCGATCCTCATCAACTCCCCGACTCCATCCTGATCGATGGTGCTGAACGGATCCTGCTTCAGGATGCCCTCGGCGATATAGGACGGCAGGAATTTATTGATGTCATCGCGCGAGAATCCAAAGGTGGTCTGCGTCAGGTCGTTGGTGCCGAAGCTGAAGAACTCCGCCTCGGTGGCAATTTCGCCCGCCGTAACCGCCGCGCGCGGAAGCTCGATCATGGTGCCGACAAGGTAATCCACGCGGGTTTCCTTTTGCGCAAACACCTCTTCGGCTACCCGCCGCACAATGGCCGCCTGGTTCGACATCTCCTTGAGCGTGCCCACCAGCGGAATCATTACCTCGGGCTTGACCTTCACGCCCTCTTTCGCAACCGTCACCGCAGCTTCGAAAATCGCGCGCGCCTGCATCTCCGTGATCTCCGGGTAGGTGACACCCAACCGGCAGCCGCGATGCCCCAGCATTGGGTTCAGCTCATGCAACTCTTCCACACGCCGCAACATGGTGCGCAGGTCCTTCAGCTTGGGAGACTTCGGCTTTGTTGCCTCCAGCACCCCAATCTCCACCATCAGCTCTTCACGCCGCGGCAAAAACTCATGCAGCGGAGGATCCAGGGCACGGATGGTAACCGGGAAACCATCCATCGCGCGGAAGATTCCCGTAAAGTCGGCACGCTGCATGGGAAGCAGCTTGCGCAGCGCCAGCCGCCGCTCTTTCTCTGAGTTCGCCATGATCATGGCGCGCATGTGCGGCAACCGGTCTTCGGCAAAGAACATGTGCTCGGTGCGGCAAAGTCCGATTCCTTCGGCGCCGAAAGCACGCGCCTGAATGGCATCGCGGGGAATATCCGCATTGGCGCGGACCCCCATCTTGCGGTGCGGCTCCGACCAGCTCATCAGCTTTTGCAGTTCGGGATTATCCGCCGAAGCCTCCGTGGTATTCAGGCGGCCTTTGATCACGCGCCCGGTGGTGCCATCGAGGGAAATCCAATCGCCCTCGCGCAGTACCTGGTTCTTCACCCGCATTTCACGCGCCTTCTCATCCACCTCAATGTCGCCCGCGCCCACCACGCAACACTTGCCCATGCCGCGCGTTACCACCGCCGCGTGGCTTGTCATGCCGCCCCGCGAGGTCAGAATTCCCGCCGCCACTTCCATTCCGTGAATATCTTCCGGAGTGGTTTCGCCACGGACCAGAATCACCGGATTCTTCTTCGGTCCCGCCTTCTTCACCGCCTCATCGGCGGTAAACACGATTTGCCCCACGGCGGCTCCCGGAGAAGCCGGCAGTCCTGTCGCCAGCACTTCGATCTTGACGCCCTTCTCATGCAGATGAGGCACCAGGAAGTCATACAGCTGATTCGGTTCGACGCGCATAAAGGCGTCTTCTTTAGTGATCAGGCCCTCATCCACCATCTGGATCGCCACCCTGACTGCCGCGCGCCCGGTACGCTTGCCGTTGCGGGTTTGCAGCATGTAAAGCTTGCCTTCCTGAATGGTGAACTCAAAGTCCTGCATGTCCTTGTAATGCTTTTCCAGGCGCGTGGTGATCTCGCGCAACTGGTCATATACGTGAGGCATGACCTTGTGCAGCTCCAGAATCGGAACCGGGGTGCGGATGCCCGCCACTACATCTTCGCCCTGGGCGTTCATCAGGAATTCGCCGTAAAACTCCTTGGCGCCAGTTGCAGGATTCCGCGTGAAGCCCACACCCGTGCCGCTGGTATCTCCCAGGTTGCCAAACACCATGGCCTGAACGTTCACCGCCGTGCCCAGATCATCCGCAATGTTGTTGATGCGGCGGTAGTGCTTGGCGCGCTCATTGCCCCACGACCGGAATACCGCGTCCCTCGCCATTACCAATTGCTCGTGCGGGTCCTGCGGAAACTCGCGCTTGGCCGCCTTTTTCACCACCTTCTTGTACTCTTCGACGACCTGCCTCAACGCCTTGTCATCCAATTCGGTATCGAGCCGGGCCTTCTTCTTTTTCTTCATGCCGTCGAAGACCTCTTCGAACTCGGCCTTGGGAATCTCCAACACCACGCTGCCGAACATCTGGATCAGGCGGCGGTAGGAATCATAGGCAAAGCGGGCATTGTTTCCGCGCCGCGCCAGCGACTCCACGCTCTTGTCGTTCAGCCCCAGGTTCAGGATCGTGTCCATCATCCCAGGCATTGAAAATTTCGCTCCCGAGCGCACGCTCACCAGCAGCGGATTGTCTCCCGCGCCGAACTTCTGGCCCTGGAGCTCCTCAAGCTGGCGCAATGCATCGTCCATCTGACGGTCTACGGTTGCCGACGTCTGTTTCGTGCGCATCCACTCGCGGCACGCATCCGTAGTGATAGTGAATCCCGGAGGCACCGGCAGCGCCGCATTGGTCATCTCGGCCAACCCGGCGCCCTTGCCGCCAAGCAGGTCCTTCATTTTTCCGTTGCCGTCAGCGTGTCCCCCGCCAAAGGAGTACACGTACTTACCTGTCTGCTGCTTTGCCCCAGTCTGCATAGTCTCCCGTTCCATAACCTGCGAGCTCATGTTGATTCCTTTATCCAAGACTAAATCTTACGATCAGAACTGAACACTTCAATGAAACCTGAAACTTGTTTTGTTACGGTGCCCTTGCGGCCCCCCTACTTCTTCTCCGTGACTATCTCGCTGAAGTCCGCAATGGTGGAGAAATCGTTCAACAGCCTTTGCTGTAACCCCAACCGGCAGGCCCTCAAGGCCTCGTCATCCACCATCACCATAACCTTGTCGAAGAAGGTATCCACCGCCGGACGCATCGCAGCAATCTCGGCCAGCGCCGCGGCATATTCGCGTTTCTCCGCCAGCGCCTTTACCTTGGGAGCGGACGCCTCCATCTTTTCATAAAGCGCGCGTTCCGCGTCCTCCTGCAGAATGCTGGAAGTGACTTTTTCCGCCACCTGCATTTTGCCCTCCCGCGCCTGCCGCAGAATGTTCTTGATCCGCTTGAAGGCCACCGCGATGGAAGCGAACTCTTCCGAGTCCCTTACCTTTGCTAAAGCCTCGGCACGGGCCAGAGCATTCACCACGTCAGTGTCTCCGGCTGCGAGCACGGCCTTCACCACGTCGTAGGCAATTCCACGCGTCTCTCGCAGATAAAACTCAACTCTCTCGCGCAGAAAGTTGGAAATCTCCCCTGCCGGGTCAGCGCCTTTGGCAAACTTCATCTCGGCCTCGCTGCCCGTATAGGCCAACCGCGCCTGCTGGAACAGCCCGTCGAAACGGATTGCCAGCTTCTTCTCTGCAACGGTCTTCACAATTCCATTCGCCTGCCGGCGAAGTGCAAACGGATCTTTCGATCCACTGGGGATCAGTCCAAGGGCAAACATCCCCGCGATGGAATCCGCCTTGTCGGCAATCGAAAGCACCGCTCCCTCAATCGTACGCGGCACCTCGTCCTCCATCGACTCCGGCTTGTAATGATCGTAAATCGCGTCGCCAGTCTTCTCTCCCAGCCCCTGATGCCGCGCATACAGCCCACCGATAATCCCCTGGAGTTCGGTAAACTCCTTCACCAGCTCCGCCGTCAGGTCGGTCTTGGCCAGCCATGCGGCCTCGCCCACCACCGCACGATCCACTGCGATTCCCTGGGACTCGATCTCTCCGGACAACCAGTTCGCCAGCTTCGCCACCCGTCCGGCCTTCTCGTAATAGCTTCCGAGGTCCTTCTGGAAGGTCACGACCTTGAGCGTCTCCACCCGCTCACGCAGCGGAATCTTCTGATCGGTATTCCAGAAGAAACGCGCATCGTTGAAGCGCGCCCGCAGCACCCGCTCATGTCCGTGCTGCACAATGCCCTGCGGATCGCCATCCGTATTCATCACGGCCAGAAAGTGCGGAGCCAGCTTGCCGTTTGCATCTTCCACGGCAAAGTAGTTCTGGTGATCGCGCATTACCGTTACCAGCACTTCTTCCGGTAGCGAAAGATATTCGCGCTCAAAGTTGCCCAGAATCACCGACGGCCACTCCGTCAGGTTCATAACCTTATTGAGTAGTGCCGCGTCTTCCCTCCAGCGCGCACCTGCCACTGTCCGCGTCTTTGCGTCCAGCGCTTTGCGGATCAACTGCTCGCGCTCCTCCGCGCTCGCCACCACCCCGGCCTCGCGCAACTGCTGCCGGTACTCGTGCGCCGTGCTCAGCAACGCCGTTTTGCCCAGGGTCCTGTGGCCGCGCGTCTCCCGTCCGGCTTCAACTCCTGCAAACTCCAGAGGTAGTTCCGCTCCGTCCAGCATTGCCAGTAGCCAGCGCACCGGACGCACAAAGCGCTCGCTCGTCCTTCCCGGACGCCAGTACATGCTCTTTCCCCAGTAAAGGCCCGCGATCTCTTTGGGTATCGCCTCGCTCAGGATTTGCTGTGCAGGACGGCCTTTTTTCAGCACCTTTGCGGTGAGATATTCGCCCTTCGGCGTGCTTGCCCGCTCCAGACGATCCACCCCGACCCCGGCTTTTTCCGCGAATTTCTGCGCCGCCACCGTCGGTTGCCCATCTTTGAACGCCGCCTTTACCGCCGGGCCGGTCAATTGCTCTTCCACATCCGGCTGGGTAAGCAACACCCCGGGGACGAGCACCGCCAGCCGCCTGGGGGTGGAAAAAGCTTGCACGGCCAGTCCATTCTCTGCGCCCGTGGATACCAATGCCTCCCGCAACATCAGCGACGACACACGCTGTTCCAATTCCCGGCGCGCACCATCGATCATCCGCGCAGGAATCTCTTCGCAACCGATCTCCAGTAAAAAATCGGCCATCTTAGACCTTGTGCTCCGCTTCTGCGGCCTTGTGCTCCGCTTCCGCCGGGGTAAACTGCTGGGCCACCCAGGCCTTCGCCACGCCGACCGCCAGGTTACGGACGCGTGCGATTACGCCCACGCGCTCGGTCACCGAAATCGCTCCCCTGGCATCCAGAATATTGAACAGGTGCGAACACTTCAGGCACAGGTCAAACGCCGGCAGAAGGGGAAAACGCTCACAACCTTCTTTCAACGTCTTAAATGAATTGAGCATCCCCTGGCACTCGGCTTCGTACAACTCCATGTGCTTCCACAGAAACTCAACCTTGGCTGCCTCAAAGTTGTAAACCGAGTATTGCAGCTCATCCGCCAGCCGGACATCGCCATAGGTCATCTCCGCGCCGCTCACGGGATCGCGAGTCCATACGATGTCGTAGATGGAATCCACATCCTGCAGGAAGGCCGCAATCCGCTCCAGCCCATACGTCAGCTCGGCACAGATCGGGTTCAGGTCCACCCCGCCACACTGCTGAAAGTAGGTGAACTGCGTAATTTCCAGGCCGTCGAGCATTACCTGCCAGCCGATGCCCCACGCCCCCAGCGTGGGAGACTCCCAGTTGTCCTCTTCAAACTTGATGTCGTGCTGCCGCAGGTCGATACCAATTGCGCGCAGCGACTCCAGGTAAAGCTCCTGCACATTCTCCGGCGGAGGCTTCAAAATCACCTGCAACTGCGAGTGCTTGTAAAGACGGTTGGGATTCTCGCCGTAACGCCCGTCTGCCGGGCGCCGCGAGGGCTGCACATACGCAACCTTGTACGGCTTCGGCCCCAGAACGCGAAGGAAGGTCTCCGGAGCCATGGTTCCCGCCCCCACCTCGACATCATGCGGCTGCTGCAACACGCACCCGCGCTCCGCCCAGAAATTTTGCAGGCGAAGAATCAGCTCCTGAAAGGTTGGGGCGCTTCCAGACTTCGTTTTGACGATCTCAGGCATGGGAATCGAATCAATACTTCTTTGGCTAAAACGCTTCGTTACAACTTATCCAGCATCGCCGCGGTCGTCAGCTTCCGCTCCAGCTGCCGTTCCATCGCCTGCACCAGAAACTTCCGCAGGTCGGCAGCGCGTTCCTTGGGCCACGGCTCACCCGCCAGGCCCTCAATCGGCGTGCGGATAATGCGCGCCGCCAGTGCCCGCGACTCCGCCGACATCTCCGATGACGCCAGCCTCTTATGCTCCGGACATACCAGCCCGTCGGCCAGCGCATGATAAAACGCCCGGCTTCCGTTCAGCGTCCCGCCGCAGGTCATGCACTCGCCCAGTTCCGGCAAAAAACCCACCAGCCGCAACATCCATAGATCAAAATATGTCAGCGCCAGCCATACGGAAGCCGGTGCGGTAGTCGCTCCCGCCTGCCCTCGCGGCAGCACCGCCACATTACGCAGCGCCCCCAGTACGGAAACCGTCAGCCGGAAAATGGCATCATTGGCCTCACGATCGGGAAGCAGTTCATCCACCACCTCGGCCACGTGCGCCAGCGCCACCGCCCGCGGATAGTCCACCGCATCCGTAAGCGGAGACTCCAGCACCTCACAGGCATCCAGCCGCGCGAGCTCCTGCTTCTCGCGATCCACCCAGTAGGCGCGAACGCAGGTCAGCGGTTCCAGCGCGCCGCCGAAGCGCCTCTTCGACCGCATGGCCGCCTTGGCCACTCCCTTGATCTTGCCTTCCGACCGGGTAAACAAAGTCACCAGCAGATCCGCCTCGCGCAACGGATAGGTGCGCAGCACAATGGCTTCAGACTGCTTGGTCATTGGGAGAGCGGGGCTGCCGGCTTACAGCCGCCTTCATGCTCGACCGGGTAAAACGTCGATTCTAAATCAACCATCGCACGAAGGGAATTAGAGAAAGTCTTCCCACGGAGCTTCTGGCTTCGAGTCCAATCAACTGGGCTAAATGGAAAAAAGAAAAGGCGCGCCCGCAGGCGCGCCTCATCCACATACCGTGCGCTACCGTCCGTAATAAGCCGAGTTCCGCTCCGTAAAGGCCTTCCACTTCTCCGGAAGATCATCCAGCGCAAAAATGGCCGAGACTGGGCATACCGGCACACAAGCTCCGCAGTCGATGCACTCGACCGGATCGATATACAACAACTCTTCTTCGGCGTGCGCCGGTTCATCCTTCTTCGGATGAATGCAATCAACCGGGCAGGCATCCACGCACGCGGTGTCCTTGGTGCCTATGCAAGGCTCCGCAATCACGTAAGCCATAGACAGTGTCTCCCTTGTTCCCGTTCGGGCGGATATTTAATCAACAAAGAGCCCAACAACCAGCGACGACAAAACTCTGTTTGGAACTTCGCATTCTAGCAAAACAGGTGCTCAGGCGCGAGAACAAGAAAACTCAGTAAAACCGGGTCGAGCATTCGACCCCTCATCTCCGGTTTTTGGCATACTCCAGAGGCGAAGGCAGCCCTTCCAGCCCGCGCCCCGCAAATATCTCCTTGAACTCCTGCAACAGCGCCGCGTGGATCAGTCCATTCGACGCCAGCGTCTCCCGGCTGGCAATCTGGAAGGGCCCCCCCTCAAAATCGGACACTTTCCCCCCCGCCTCCCGCACCAGCACAACCCCAGCTGCTGTATCCCAAGGATTCAGGTTGAACTCCCAGAAACCGTCATAACGGCCCGCTGCCACCCCTGCCAGGTCCAGCGCAGCCGATCCCGCCCGCCGCACTCCGTGCGACCGCAGCGTGATCTGGTGATAAAAGTGGATATTCGGATTCTTATGCCGCTTCTGGCTGGGAAAGCCCGTGGCCAGCAGCGACTCGTCCATCCGGGCCACGGTCGAAACCTGTATCCGGCGGTTATTCATATACGCTCCGCTTCCCTTTTCCGCCGTAAACATCTCATCGCGGGTGGGATCATAAACCACCCCGGCAATCAATTCGCCACGGAACTCAAGCCCCATCGACACACAAAACACGGGAAATCCGTGGGCAAAATTGGTCGTACCATCCAGCGGGTCCACATACCAGCGGTACTCGCTATCCGACTTCAGCAGAGTTCCCTCTTCGCCCAGGATGTCATGCTTCGGCCATCGCGCCCGCAGCCGGTCGACAATCAGTGTCTCCGACGCCCGATCCGCCTCGGTCACCAGATCAACGTCGCCTTTGTACTCATACCCGATCCTCCGGGCAAAGTACCCCATGATCAACACCCCTGCCTCGCGGGCAATTTCACTGGCCGCAGGAACAAACTGCATGGATACCGTTTCCCTGGGTTCTGATTTTTTGGAGTTGAATTGGCTAGGCTCCGGCAAGCTTATCCTCAAGTTTGGTTATGAAACCGGTTGCAGGGTTTCGATTCGATATGCCCGGAGGTTCCCCGGGCCGGCCTATGGCTGCGGACGCTTCCGCGCCGCCCCATCTTCCGTGATGTACAGGATTTGATGCTTGAAAATAAAAAGGTTGGGAGCGCCCTCCCGCGTAAGCCGGATCATCTCCCGGTCGTAATATTCGATCCAGCCCTGCACCACTTCCCCATCCAGCAGCTTGACCGTAACCGGCTTCTGCTTCTCGCCCAGCGCCTTCAGGTAAGCCGCCTCTTCCGAGGTCTCCTGGGGCGGGGGCGCCTTGCTCTTCTTCACTGGATTGGAACTTCCCGGAACGCGGAATGCCATCTGCCCCTGATCTCCCTCGAAGCCTGCTCGTGAAGGCATTCTACACGCCGCCATCCGTCTCCAACCGTGCCGAATAGAGCACAGCGAAATCGAGGGGACATGCCTGTTTGGAGTCACTGGCTCGGCGAGAGACTGCCGGATCGCGCCGCGTTCCGGGGGTCGCGGCGGACTATCTGCCTACCTGGGCTTCGAGCTGTAATACCCGGTCCGATGGCGCGCAATCAGCTTCTCCCCGGGGGCTTTCACCTCCACCCGCAGCCTCCGGAATCCACTCTCCGCCGAACGGTCTGCCGGGTAGTATCCCAGCAGATACTGTGTTCTCAGCTCCTGGCTGATCTGGCGGAAGGCCGCATCCAGGCTTGCCTGCCCACTCGCGTAGTAATGCTTGCCTCCGGTATCGTGCGAAAGCTGAATCAGTGCGTTCTCTCCGCCTATATCGCGCCCCGCGCTCGCCTCAATGGGCACGATCACCACGCTATAGATAATCGCCTCCGCCTCCTGCGCGGCCCGCAATGCCGCGTGGTAGCTCACATCGCTCATGGTGTCTCCGCCATCGGTGATTACCACCAGAACCTTGCGCCCACGGCGGTCCAGCAAGGACTGCGAACTAAGATAGATGGCGTCATAGAGCGCGGTTGCGCCTTCCGCCTGCACCCGGTCCAGCCCGGCATCAATTCTCCCTATATTCGAGGTAAAGGGAACCAGCTCCTTCACCACCTCCGTGAACTGATAGAGCGCCAGCGCATCCACCGGTCGCAGAATCGCATGCACGAATTTCTTTGCCGAAACCAGCTCAAGCCGCAAATCCTTGCGCGTGCTTAAACTGGCATCCACGCACATCACGATGGAAACCGGCATCTCCGACTCGCGTCCAAACAGCGCAATCTTCTGCGGCACATCGTTCTCGAACAGAGTGAACGCTTCTTTTTCAACGCTCGATACCGGCGCTCCATTTTCGTCGGTCACGGTTACAAAAACATTCACCAGCTTCACGTCAACCGTAAATGTGGGAGCGGCGTTGTCACTCCCTGCGTCTTTTATTCGCGGATCAGAACTTCGCGGATCAGAACTGCGGGGGTCAGTGCTACGAGGGTCAGGACTGCCGGGAGCCGGGGCCTTCCCCTGGAGGGCAAACTCCCGTGAAGCCGTCTGGTCCGGTTGAGGGATCGACTGGTTCTGGGAAGGGGCCTGTGCAGCGGACAAGGCCACGCCCAGGATAGCCAACGGTATTCCCTTGAGGGCTGATTTAAGAATGGAGATCATTCACTGTCTTAATTAAACCGTTGGCACCACAAAAGTTGCATGACCGACCGGTTGCCCATATCGCGGAAGGCTCATCCCTTCGCAATTTTCTCCGGAAAGGGTTCGCCATCCGCCCATACCGCCCCATCCTCAAAGTATTCCTTCTTCCAGATCGGCACCGTGCGCTTCAAAGTATCGATCAACCAGCGGCATGCGTCGAATGCCGCCGCCCTGTGCGCCGACGCCACAGCGATCGCCACGCTGGTCTCGCCAATCTCCAGCCGTCCCAGCCGGTGGGCCACTCGCACATCACGTACCGCAAACTTGCTCATGGCTTCCGTAGCCAGCGCCTCGAGCTGTTTCTCGGCCATTCCCTCGTACGCCTCATAGTTCAGGTAAAGCGTGCGGCGTCCCCGGCTGTGATTCCTTACAATCCCTTCAAACACTGCGACTGCACCGTCCTCGGGGCACCTGATGTCCGCGGTCATTTTCGCCGTGTCGATTCGCTCGCGCGTGATTAATGTGCGCTGGGCAGCCGGGGCAGCCGGATCATCCACGCCGCCGCTGACCGGGGGGATCAATGCCACTTCGTCGCCCTCTTTTAACTGCGCGCCCCGGTCCACATACTCCTGATTAATGGCCACCGCCATATTCTTAAAGTATTGCTTTAGGTCAGGAGCCTTTGCCGCGTACATATCAAGCAGCTTTTCGACTGTCGACATCTCTGGAAGATTCACCGTATCCGCCTCCCGGCTCACGGTGTCCTTCAACTGCCCGAAAAACAGCACCCGAATCTGCATACCTATTACCTGTTTATCCGCCAATAAGTGTATTGCGAATCGTAACACCTGGCTTTTCCTACAGAGGCAAACATACAAGCACAAATAAGGGCTGCCTCTCTGGCAGCCCTGAAAATTCTGTCTATTGATTCGTCTTCCGGCGTCGCGGCAATACTACTGCTACGCTGCCGCTCGCGCCCTGCCCTCCACAAATGCAAGCAGATCGGCGTTGACCAGATCCTTATGCGTCGAGCACATGCCGTGCGGCAGACCGGGATACACTTTAAGGATCACGTCCTTAACGATCTTCGACGACAAATACGCCGATGCCCCAATGGGAACTATCTGGTCATCATCTCCGTGAAGGATCAGCGTGGGCACGTCGAACTTCTTCAGGTCTTCGGTGAAGTCCGTCTCCGAAAATGCCCGGATGCAATCGAACGCCGCCTTCATTCCCGCCTGCATGCCCTGCATCCAGAAAGAATCCCTTAATCCCTGCGACACCTTTGCTCCGGGCCGGTTGGCGCCGTAGAAAGGAGCGCTCAGGTCCTTCCAGAACTGCGATCGGTCTGCCACAACCGCCGCTCGAATCTGGTTGAAGGCCTGAATCGGAAGCCCGCCTGGATTTGCCTCTGTCTTCAACATCAAAGGTGGAACGGCCCCAATGAGTACCGCCTTGCTCACGCGCCTGGTACCGTGACGTCCGATATACCGGGCCACCTCCCCGCCTCCGGTGGAGTGTCCGACATGCACGGCGTTCTTGATGTCGAGCTTCTCCATCAACGCAGCCAGATCGTCGGCGTAGGTATTCATCTCGTTGCCTTCCCATGGCTGGCTCGACCGTCCATGGTCGCGACGGTCATGAGCAATGCAGCGATACCCGCGCGTAGCCAGAAACATCATCTGGTCTTCCCATGCGTCGGCGCTCAAAGGCCAGCCATGACTGAAGACCACGGGCTGCCCGCTGCCCCAATCCTTGTAATAAATCTGTGTACCGTCTCGGGTGGTAATGGTGCTCAAGGGACCCTCCTTCATGGAAGTTCTGGGCGTGGCGACGTGAGTTGAGGTGAAGAAACCTGGGGCCAAAACTTCGAAAAAACAATATTCCCGCGGTTGCGGAAAGTCGAATTATTTTTTTGACTGATTCACATTCCACCAATAAAAAGGCTGCCTGGCGGCAGCCCTTGCAACGATTCATATAAACGCGCCAACCAACCTTAAACGCCGGTGAGCACCTGCTCGCGCTCCTGGTCAGCCTTGCGGGCCTCATCCACGCCATGGGGTAATGCCAGGGAAATTACCTCTTCCATGGTGGTGACGTAGTGAACCTTCACTCCATCCAGCTGCTCCGGAGTCAGGTCCTCTTCCACGTTGGTCTTGTTTTCCGACGGGAAGATCACGTCCTTAACCCCGGCGCGCTTGGCGGCCAGGAACTTTTCTTTGACTCCGCCAATCGGCAGCACGTTCCCACTGAGGGTAATTTCCCCAGTCATGGCGGTAAAAGGCTTCACCGAACGATCCGTGAGCAGAGCAACCAGGGCCGTCGCCATGGTAATTCCGGCCGAGGGGCCATCCTTGGGGATCGCTCCCGCCGGAACGTGAATGTGGATGTCGTGTTCCTTGAAGAAGTCCTCATTCACTCCCAGCTTGCTGGCATTGGATCGCACCCAGGTCAGCGCTGCCTGCATGGACTCCTGCATGGACTGCCCAATCATTCCCGTGACCGTGAACTGGCCTTTGCCCTTCATCCGGTTGGCTTCGATAAACAGCACATCGCCGCCCGCCGGCGTCCACGCCAGACCCACTGCCACTCCGGGACGCTTCGTGCGCTCCGCGATCTCCGTATCCACGCGGAT
>DASZRZ010000134.1:0-5967 GCA_035548935.1 Terriglobales bacterium | reverse complement strand
ACGGCGGCGGTATTGGGGAGAAGCGGCTCCTGTAAGAACACTGAGGAGCACCACCCAAAGGCCCAAGCGCGCAATAATTCTGACCACGGCATGCTCCTCGTCCCACAAGTTTTCTGCGGAAATATTTAAAAAGATGCGTTCCGTGAAATTATATAGCCGTCAGGCCGCCGGGCGTCGCAAGCCCGTCTTGAACCCGATTTGCGGCTATGCTGCCCTTCCAACCGGGCGGGCGCGGATGATGCGGGGCAGATGGACCGCAGCAGCGGCACGCAGAAAGGAATCGGCCCAGCGGTATACATCATTGCGGGAGATAATCTGCCGCAGGTGTACCATCCGGCGCTGCCGTTCCCCGGCATCCATGCAGAAGGCTTCATGAATCGCATCGGCGACGGCATCAACATCGTAGGGGTTCACCAGCAGCACAGAGGAACTCAAATCCGAGGCGGCTCCCGCGAATTCGCTCAGGATTAATACCCCCCGGTTCTCCACCTGGCAGGCACAGAACTCCTTGGCGACAAGATTCATGCCATCTTTGAGCGGAGTCACCAGCGCAATATCGGCAGAGCGGTAGTAAGCCAGCAACTCCAGACGCGAGAGATGCCGGTGCAGGTAATGGATGGGAACCCAGCCCGGCTGGGCAAATTCGCCGTTGATGCGGCTCACCATTCCCTCAATCTCAGTTTTGAGACCCTGATAATTGGGAATGTCCTCCCGGCTGGGAACGACCACTTGCACCATCGTGATGCGGTGGCGCAGATCGGGATATTTCCGGAGCATGAAGTCGAAGGCGCGCAGCCGCTCTGGAACACCCTTGGTGTAATCCAGACGGTCGACTCCCAGGACGATCTGAACCCCGCGAAGCTCGCCTTTGATTTGCTCCGCCTGTTGCGCTACCTCGGCGGTATCTGCGTCGGCGGCAAAGCCGGCGAAGTCGATACTGATTGGGAAGTGTCCGGAGGCGCAGCGGTGTCCTTTAAGCTGCAACGAGAAGCGCTCCCCCGTGCGGCGGATTTCCACGCCGGAAACGAGGGCACGAATGGCCGCGTTAAAGTTACGGCGGTCGCGAAGAGTCTGGAATCCAACCACGTCGAACTCCAGAAGTGAACGCAGAATTTGTGAGCGCCAGGGCAGCTTTTCGAAGATTTCCGCCGGTGGAAAAGGTATGTGCTGGAAGAACCCCAGCGTGGAGTTCACTCCCATTTTGCGCAGATATTCCGCCACCAGCATGAGGTGGTAATCGTGCACCCACACGAAATCCTCGGCGGTAACAAGGCGCGAGACCGCCAAGGCAAACTTGCGGTTCACCTCCTGATAGGTCTGCCAGTATCCCGGGTCAAAGTTGCAGCGCGATTGCAGGTCGTGGAAGAGCGGCCAAACCACTTCATTCGAGAAGCCGCAATAAAATCCGTTTACCTCTTCCGGGCTGAGAAATACCGGCTCCAGCGTATATGGCAGCGAAGCGGCGGCGTCCACCAGGAGACTCTCAACCATCTCGGACCGTTCGGCCCCCGGCCATCCGACCCATACCACCTTCTGATCGCGTAAGACCGCCTTGAGGGCCGTGACCAGGCCTCCGGAGCTGGGATTCAGAGTGAGTTGATCGCCTTGGCCGTCGATGTGAACCGGCAATCGATTGGAGACTACAAACAACCTTCCCTGAGCCGCGTCCATCGGTCCTCCCTCATGGCAATGAAATGCGGCCCGGACTTACAATGGCTCCGCACCTACAACGCAATACAGTCTGCAAAGTCCGGCATTTACCAGAGCGGCCACTCGTGTCGACCCCAAATGACGCAGGGGAAACGCTGCCGGTAAGATCGTTGCCGGTAGGCCGGGGGTTGTATTTGAAAAGCCGGAGCTGAAGTTGACGTGGTTTGAACGTGGTTTCAACTAAGTAGGATTACCGGTAGGTGTCGGCGAGTTGTACGTTGTTGTACGTCGAGGTGAATTGCGGGCAAAAAAAGGTAGGACATCCGCCAAGAGCGGGACCCGTGAATGGAGCCGGAGGGATGGAACTCCGGAAAGTCATGGAATTACTGGATCGGCAACTCAAACAAACATCGCCGGCTAAAAACAGGACTTAAAGTAGTACGCGAGGAATCTCGGGCGCTAGTTGTCTCCAGCCTTTACCTTCATTCCTGCCCACTTCTCCAGCAAAATGATGGTGGAGGCATAATCCAGATCGCCCTGGCCTTCTTCGGCAGCCACGTCATAAATCTCTTCCACCGTTTCGAGAGCGGGCAGCTTCACCCGGCTGTCGCGTGCGGCCTCCAGCATGAGATGGATGTCTTTGTGCATGAGCCGGAGCGGAAAATTGGGGGAGAAGTCGCGGCGTTCCACGAAGGGGGCTTTGTAGGTAATCACCCCGGAGTTCGCCATGGTAGCCGGAATGAGCGACAGCATTTTATCGAGCCCAACGCCCAGCTTCGAGGTGAGCGCCAGAGCTTCGGCAAAACCCTCATAGGTAATGGCGTTGATAAGGTTCAGGCCCAGCTTCGCAGCCTCGCCCTGTCCATTGCCTCCAATATGAAAAACAGCCTTGCCCATGGCTTCCAGCAGAGGGCGCACGCGCTCAATCACAGCGGCATCTCCGCCAATCATGAAGATGAGCTGTGCGGTTTCGGCACCAACCTTGGAGCCGGTGACCGGAGCATCCAGATATTCCGCTCCCTGCGAGCGAACCCGCTCGGCGAAAGCCTTGGTGGCAACGGGCGAAATGGTGCTGGAATCCACCACAATCATGCCGGGAGTGAGCGCCTCGTGAACACCTCCGGAGCCAAATAAAACCTGCTCGACGGCAGCCGTGTCGGAAACGCACATCCAAACCACCTCACGGTCGCGTGCAGCCTCGGCTGGAGTGGCCGCGGTCGTAGCGCCCTCCACAACCTTGCCGGGGGTTCGGTTCCATACGGAAACATCGTGCCCCGCCTTAACCAGGTTCGCGGCCATTGAACGGCCCATGATCCCAAGACCCAAGAAAGCTGCTCGCATCGTATTCCCTCGCGTGATCAACAACCGAACCCGATTAGATATGCAAGTCTCCGGAATGGTCAAGAAATTCATCTATTATTTGAAACTGCATCATTGCAGCCTCGCCGGGCGTCTAATAGAACGTGAGCCATCCAACCCTTGGAGGACGTGCCCGGCAGTTCAGCAGACTTGTAGGAGAGTCGGCGGTTAAGCCTCGCGGCGGGCAAACTCTTCGTCCGGTTCTGGTTAGCCCGGAGCAGCTCGGGCTGACATTTATCGGTCACTCCAGCTTCTTTTTGCAAATCGGCGGCAAGAATGTGGTGATCGATCCAAACTTTGCCCGCTGGCTTTTCATATTGAAGCGCCTGCGCAAGCCGGGGCTCCGGATTCGAGACCTGCCGCCCATTGATCTGGTTCTGGTAACTCACGCGCACTTCGATCATTTGCACCGGCCTTCGTTGCGGGCCATCGCCCGTCATACGCGGCGCTTACGGGGCGAAGCACCCGAAATCGTCGTTCCCGGAAATGTGAGAGACCTGATCGCGGACCTTGGCTACCGGAAAATCGTTGAGTTGGACTGGTGGCAGGAGCACAACGTCCCAAACCTTACGATCACGCACGTGCCCTCACGCCACTGGGGAGCCCGCATGATTCATGACATGCACCGTGGATACGGCGGGTATGTACTGCGTAGCGAAGATCACTCCATATACCACGCCGGAGATACGGCGTACTTCGAAGGATTCAAGGAGATTGGAGAGCGTTTGCATCCTGAAATCGCGCTTCTGCCCATTGGGGCGTATCATCCCGCGAGCTTCCGGAATGTGCATACCAGTCCTCCGGATGCCGTGCAGGCATTTCTCGATCTGGGAGCGAAGTGGATGGTTCCCATGCACTACGGAAGTTTCCGCCTCTCCCATGAGCCAATGGACGAACCTTTGACCTTTTTAGCGCAGGCGTCGCAGCGCGCCGGTGTCGCTGGGAAGATAGTTGTGCTGGAAGAGGGCGTAACGAGAGTTTTTTAGCCTGGTAGCCCATCAGAACGCAATCAGCACCCGCAGATCGCGCAGGTTGTTTCCGGTAGGACCCGTAACAACGGTATCCCCAAGTTTGTCGAGCAGGGTATGGCTGTCAAAAGCCGCCAGGGATTTTTCGACCTCCAATCCAAGCGCGCGGGCGCGGGCCACTGTGCCGCCGTCCACAATCGCTCCTGCCGCTGGGCTGTTGCCATCCACGCCATCCGAACCGGCGCTTAGAACCACGCACTTCAATCCCGCAATTTTGGTGGCGCAATAGAGGGCAAACTGCTGGTTGCGCCCACCCCGTCCACCGCCCGGCGAAACATTCACAGTGACCTCACCGAAGGAGAGCAGGCAAACGGGTCTTCCCTGCTCTCTCAGGTCGCGTAGACGATTGAGAAGATAATCGGCGGCAACCGCATAGTCCTGATCGTCACACGAGCTATCAACCACAACTTTGCAGGGATAGGTTTGGGCGATTGCCGTCGCCGACTCGGACAACGCGTTGCTCGAAAGCACCGGCCACCAGCGGGCGTTGGCAAACACAGGCTCGTCTACCTTGGGAGTTTCTTCTAAAGAGCGCTGGTCAAAGACCTGGCGAACCGCTTCGGGAAATCGCGCAGCCAGCCCATATCTTCCGGCAATTTCATAGCACTGCTCCGCCGTGGTGGAGTCCGGCATGGTGGGTCCCGAGGCCAGCGCGTCGAGATGATCGTCGGGCACATCGGAGATCATGATGGAAACCTGGCGCGTGCGCGGGGCGGCCTGGGCGAGGCGTCCCCCTTTGATGGCCGAGAGGTGCTTACGAACGGCATTGATCTCTGCAATGGGCGCGCCGCATTCGACCAGCACACGATAGATCTGCTGCAATCCTTCGAGATCGATCTCAGGAAATAGTGGCAGCTCGGCCACGGCGGAGCCTCCTCCGCTGATCAGATAGATAAGCAAGGAGCGTTCATTCTGCTGCCGGGAAAGGGCCAGCATGGCGCGAGCGGCCTGAATCGACCCCGCGTCGGGAACGGGATGGCCTCCCCGGAAGTATCGGAACCCCGGCAGATAAGAAGCCGGATCCTCGGGAGCAACGATGATCCCCCCGGCCCTGCCGCCCAGTTCGGCGGACAGCGCCTCTGCCATGGTGTGTGCCGCCTTGCCAAAGGCGATTACGCTGATGCGTTCGAAATCGGCTACAGGATAAAGATCCTTACATATGCGAAGCACTCCGCTTTCATATCGCACGTGGCGGCGGAAGTCAGCCTGAACGCTGGTTTGCTCCAGCGCCCCGAGAAAGATGCGGCGCGCCATCTCGCGCATTTCCGGAAGTCCGGCGGCATTCGCAGAAACTTCGTTCTGGGAAACATCACCGGCCATGCCAGTAGGATTTTCCGGCTTCGAGGACATTGCCTCATTTTCATCATGGCTGCTTCCCAGCGCAACCCGTAGCTTGAATGGAATCGACGAATGCAATTCAACCTCGTGAGAACCACGACGTTGCGCGCCCAACCTGATACAAATGTCGGGATGCGTCTGTTGATCTCTGCCGGTGAAGCTTCGGGTGAAATGTATGGGGCGCAGCTACTGGCGGCGCTGCGGCGGCGCGTGCCTGCCATGGAAGCCTTCGGAGTCGGGGGCGGGAGAATGCGGGCCGCGGGCTGCCACACGGTGGTGGACTCCGGCGACGTGGCCGTGGTGGGCATCGCGGAGGTGGTGCGCCACCTGCCGCGCATCTACCGCCGCTTTCACGAACTGCTGCGCGCGGTTGACGTCAACCGTCCCGATGCGGCGGTGCTCATCGATTTTCCTGATTTCAACTTCCGGCTGGCGCGGGAGCTGCACCGTCGCGGCATTCCCGTCATCTACTACATAAGCCCGCAGTTATGGGCGTGGCGTTCGGGGAGAATCGACCTGGTGCGCCGCTATGTCCGCAAGATGCTGGTGATCTTTCCGTTTGAAGAATCCTGGTATCGCGAGCGCGGAGTGG
>DASZRZ010000133.1:0-12307 GCA_035548935.1 Terriglobales bacterium | reverse complement strand
TTCGCATCCCCGGCGTGGGCGATCTCTCCCGCAAGGAGCGCGACGACATCCGTCCTCTATTTGGGGAGCGCAAGGACGCGCGCCTGTTCGAGGACTCAAAGCGCCTGGAGAAGACCTTCCCCGATGCCATGGAAAAGGTTCATCGCATGGCAGGTACTCAGCCCGACGATCTGGTGGTGCTCGTTGCCGGATCGCAGCAGCCGGACTCCCATCCCACCGGAAGCATTGTTGGCCCGGCGGTTGCCCAGCACGATCTCCCCATCTATACCGCCGCGGGCGCGCTGCGCATGACGCTTGCGCAAAAGTATGCCGACCGCCACAAGCTCTTCGACGGCGGACGCAAGGATGCCGCTTCTTACCGCTTCCTGTGGGTTACGGATTTCCCCATGTTTGAGTGGAACCCCGACGCGAAGCGCTGGGAGGCTGCCCACCATCCCTTTACATCGCCTCACGATGAGGACATGCACAAGCTCTCCGGCGGACTCGAAGCCACGCTCAATCACGATTCCGAACTTGGCTCCGTCCGCGCCCTCGCCTACGACGTGGTGCTCAACGGCACCGAACTGGGTTCGGGCTCCATTCGTATTCACCGACAGGACATCCAGCAGCAGATTTTTCGCGCCCTGGGCATGACCGACGAAGAGGCCCGCGAGCGCTTCGGCTTCTTCCTTGAGGCGCTCACCTATGGCACGCCTCCGCACGGCGGCATCGCCCTTGGTCTTGATCGCATCGTCATGATCCTTGCGGGCGCCTCCTCCCTGCGCGAGGTCATTCCATTCCCCAAGACCGCTCAGGCCAAGGACATTATGGTCGATGCCCCCACTCCCGTCAGCGACCTGCAACTCCGGGATTTGGGGATTAGGGTGGGACGCAAGAGCTGAGCACGGCATCAAAACATGCGGCTGCAAACTGCATCGCCGCATGGCCGGTATATGATGAAGGAGATTCGGTCGCTGTTATGAATGGTCCTTTGGCAATCGCGTTGAGTTTGGGATTCGTGCTCGGGCTGAAGCACGCACTCGACCCGGACCACATGGTTGCCGTCTCCACCATCGTCAGCGAGCAAAAAAGCGTCCGCCGCTCCTCCCTCATCGGGACCTTTTGGGGCATCGGGCATACGGCATCGCTTCTCGCGGTCGGCATCGTCGTCATCCTGTCCCAGCGCGTCATTCCCCCGCATATTGCCGACAGGATGGAGCTGGCGGTCGCCTTCATGCTGGTTTTTCTCGGCATACGCACGCTGCGCCGGTTCTTCGTCGGATGGCGCTTCCACATCCACACCCACCGCCATGGCGGCGATCCCCACTCGCATTTTCACGTGCATCGGCCGCAGGAAAGTCTTCCTGCATCGCAGCATCATTTCCCCATGCGACTGGGTCTGCGTCCTTTTCTTGTGGGGATGGTCCACGGTCTTGCCGGCAGCGGCGCGCTCATGTTGCTGGTGCTTGGAGCCATGCCGTCCCCGTTCAGCAGGCTTGCGTACATTGCAACCTTCGGAGTCGGTTCCATTGGCGGCATGCTGGCCATGAGCGCACTCATCAGTCTGCCGTTCGTCTTTACGGCCATCCGCTTTGAGACGATGAATCGTTATATTCAGGCCATGGCCGGGGCGCTCAGCATCGGACTTGGAATACTCTTGATGTGGCAGCATGGCATGGTTGCATGGCTGGCTTCCATCTAAGGGTTGGAGACAAGTTGAACCAGCGTAATCTCATCGTGGCGATCACCGGGGCGACAGGCACAGCCTTCGGCGTGCGGATACTGGAGCTGCTCAAGCAGACCGATATCTCCACGCACCTCGTTATGAGCCGCTGGGGCGCCCGCACTCTGGTTCACGAAACCAACTACACCGTCGATCAGGTGGAGGCGCTGGCAACCCACGTTTACACCAACGGAGATCAGGGCGCCGCCATCTCCAGTGGCTCCTTCGTCACCATGGGGATGGTGGTTGCGCCCTGCACCATGAGTGCCCTCGCTTCCATCGCGCATGGCGTTGGCAGCGACAAATTGATCCATCGCGCCGCCGACGTTGTTTTAAAGGAGCGCCGCAAGCTTGTTCTGGTTGCGCGCGAGTCGCCGCTCAGCGAAGTTCACCTTGAGAACATGCTGAAGCTGGCTCGCATGGGTGTGGTGATCTTTCCTCCCATGCCCGCCTTTTACAACCATCCGCAGACGGTCGACGATCTTATTACTCAGGTCGCCATGCGTGCTCTCGATCAGTTCGGCATTCATCTCGATGCCGCCCGCCGTTGGGATGGCGAAATGTTAACGTCCGCCAGCGTCCACCCCGGCGGGCCAATCTAAGCTCTTCACGGCAGGAATTTCACCGGATGGGGATTGCAAGCATCAATCCCGTAAATAACCAACTGCTGCAATCGTTCGAGCCGCTCTCCGAAGATCAAATCGAGCTAAAGCTCCAGGCAGCCACGGCTGCATTTCCCCGGCACCGCGCGACTCCATTTGCCGCGAGATCCCGTTGTATGGTCCGAGCGGCGGAGATTCTGGAGTCCGAATCCGAGGACTTTGCCCGGCTCATGACCCTTGAGATGGGAAAAACTCTGGCCTCGGCCCGGGCCGAGGCGCTCAAGTGTGCGCTGGCATGCCGCTACTACGCCGAAAACGCCCAGCGGTTCCTTGCCGATGAGCCGGTCGAGAGCAGTGCAACTCGAAGTTATATCCGCTTCCAGCCCATCGGAGCGGTTCTTGCCGTCATGCCCTGGAACTTCCCCTTCTGGCAGGTGTTTCGTTTTGCCGTACCCGCTCTCATGGCAGGTAACGTCGGGCTCTTGAAGCACGCCTCCAATGTTCCGCAATGCGCCCTGGCCATTCAAGACATCTTTCGCCGCTCCGGTTTTGAAAGCGGTGTCTTTCAAACTCTTCTGGTCGGAGCCGCGCAGGTGCAGCGCGTGATTGACGATCCCCGCATCGCCGCCGCCACCCTCACCGGCAGCGGACCGGCAGGCAGCCAGGTGGCATCCGCGGCCGGTCGCAGGATTAAAAAGACAGTTCTGGAACTCGGCGGCAGCGATCCATATATCGTCATGCCCAGCGCCCCTCTGGACAAGGCGGTGGCCGCAGCCGTCTCCGCCCGTGTAATCAATAACGGTCAATCCTGCATTGCCGCCAAGCGCTTTATTGTTGCGGAAGCTATCTCCCACGAATTTGAAGGGCGCTTTGTCGAAGGCATGAAAAGCCTCCGCGTCGGCGACCCAATGCTGGAATCCACCGATGTCGGGCCTCTTGCCACGCGGTCTATCGTTGACGACCTTGAGCGCCAGGTGGACCAATTGGTAAAAGATGGCGCGCGCGTCCTCACCGGAGGTCACCGCATCCCCGGCCCCGGCAACTTCTTCCAGCCCACGGTGATTGCCGGAATCAACCCCCGCTCGCCGGTCTTTTACGAGGAACTCTTCGGTCCGGTGGCCATGCTCTTCACCGCCCGCGATTCTGCTGATGCCATCCGCATTGCCAATGACTCTCCCTTCGGCCTCGGAGCCAGTGCCTGGACCAGCGATCCTGCCGAGCAGGAAATGCTGATCGAAGGAATCGAAGCCGGCATGGTTTTCATCAACGGCGTAGTGGCATCGGATCCGCGCCTGCCCTTTGGAGGGGTCAAACAATCGGGCTATGGCCGTGAACTCGGCGCCTATGGCATACGCGAATTCGTCAATTCGAAGACCGTTTGCATCAGCACCCCGTCAAGCGCGGCATCCCCCCGAAGTGCTATTGAGTAGTTCCGCGGCAAAGTTTTCCGGCAGGTACTCTCCAGATTCCCGCTGTGCTCTCCTTTGAGTTCTGGATTCAGCTCCGCACAAAACTGCAGCCGCATTGCTTGTTATCAGAAACTTCCGGCGATTCGTCTCAAAAAGCTGCATGCTCAAACAGGCCTGTGCTTATTGCGCCTATAAATTTTGTTTCTCACACAAGATTTTTATCGAGGCAACAAAAACAATGGATTGGACGCCCTCTGCGATGGACGTTACCGTGAGGCTGGTTCCGGCTATCAAGCGCTTCATAAGTAACGAGTCGAAGGGAGCAGGCTAATGACGCTTTTGAAAAAAGTAATGATAGGTTGTTTGTGTTTAGGGTTGACCGCGCCAACCCTCATGTCGGCACAGGAGAGTTCCGAAGAGATGTCGCGGAAGGTGAAAGAGTTAGAAACCCTGGTTTTGGAACTTAAAGCCGAGATGGCGGCGATGAAGGCCACCACCTTGCAGGCAGCTCCTGCGGCGCAGACTGCAGTGGCGGTTTCCAATACCGCAACCCCTGGTCAGATCAGAACCCCTCAGGGCAAGATTCTGATCGCAAGCCTCGGCGCTCCCACATCGCTTCCGCCAGCGGAAGCCACGCCATTTCCCCAGGATGCCGCAAAGGCTCCCGAGAAGGTAACGCTGGGCAGTCTGCTGGGCCCAACATCCCTCAGCGGCTACGTGGATGGTTACTACAGCTTTAATTTCAACAACCCAACTTCCCTGGGGAATAACCTCCACTCCTTTGATCGTTTCGGAAATCAGTTTGAGCTTGGTCTGGTTCAGCTCCAGATCGACAAGGTGCCGAGCGAGGAGAGCAGAACGGGATACCGGGTATCTTTGGGATTCGGCCAGGCCATGACCGGATTGAGTGAGCTGGATCCCGGTGAGACCAAGACCATCCCGCCCGTCGGCGGATTGGGCTCCAACGGCCTGGGCTTCGGCAAGATCGGCTTCGCGCAGTACCTCATGGAAGGCTACTTCTCCTACATGCCCGCCAAGAACCTTCAGGTGGATGTGGGTAAGTTCGTGACCCCGGTTGGCGTTGAGCTCGTTCCGGCCAAGGACAACTGGAATTACACCCGCGGCCTCATCTACTCGTGGACGAATCCTTACTTCCACTATGGTATGCGCGCCAAGTACACCTTCAACAGCAAAGCGGCCCTCAGCGGCTTTCTCGTGAACGGCTGGAATAACATCTTCGACTCCACCAGCGGCAAGACTTATGCGGCGCAGTTGAGCCTCACGCCTTCCGCCAAGTTCGGCATAACCCAGACCTACATGGGAGGCCCGGAGGTTGCCAACAGCGTTTGGAGGCACCTCTCCGACACCATCATTACCATCAACCCAACCTCCAAGCTGTCGTTGATCTTCAACGCCATCTACTGGAAGGATAAGTATGGAACAACCGCAGATCCCTGGGTGTTCGGCAACGCGGACTATCTGAAGTACACCATCAATGACAAGTACGCTCTTGCCGCCCGCTACGAGTATCTGGACGACAAGTACGGTTACGCCACCGGACTGGTGCAGCCGCTTGTAGCGACTATTGGGGCCGCTCCCAAAGGCGCCCGTGTTCATGAGGTTACGGCTACCTTCGAGCGGACCATCGCCAGCAAAATCATTACCCGCTGGGAGTTCCGTCGCGATCTCTCCAATGTTGCCTTCTTTGATAAAGGAGGCAAATTTGTGGACCGCCAGAACACGTTCACCGTTGGCCTCATGTACAAATTCGACACTCTGGGCAAGTAGTTCCGATCTTTGCTTTCCCCGGTGTTGATTTCAAAGGCCGTCCGTTGTTCTTCCGGTTGAGTCCGGTGCGGACGGCCTTATAAAACTTTCGGAGTCAGTTCATGCTCCGGATTCCATAAGTGATACACCCGTGGTTCCAACCGGTCGAAGTTCCTGGCCATGAAAGCTGCAACTTCCGCCGCTAGCGGAGACGAGTCCCATAGCAAAAGGAGACTGCCATGAAGAGTACTGGTATGAATCAACCTTACCTGGCCGAACTCGATACCACGGACTTCCAGCAGGCCACTTCCTTGTGGTTCATGTCTGCCGCATCTCCGGCGCCATTCCATGTTCCAGCGGCGGCGGCCGCGTCCTTTTATGAAGGCCTCGCCCATCTTCAGTACGGGGAAGGAAAGAAGGCGGTCGAAGCGCTATCCATCAGCGTACAAGCGGCCCCCGGCTATGCTCCGGCTCACGCCTTCCTTGGCGTGGCGCATGCGGCCACCCAGAGCGTTTACCCTGCGATGGATCATCTTGAAATCGCCACTCAACTCGACCCCAACGGCTTTGCATCTCATTACCTGCTGGCCCAGCTTTACTTTAAGCTGCGGGTTCCGCAAAAAGGATGCGAAGAGGCCCGGGCTGCCTTACGCTGCGCTGCAACTTATGAGCATCGCAAGATGCTCACGCAATTGCTGAAAGAGGAGCGCGAACGTGAGCGCCACGGAATCAAGCGCACATGCTTCAATAAGCCTTTCAGCGCTTCCGCTTTCTATGTCGCGGGCAGCGGGCTTGCGGGTCTGATGATCGCTCTTGGGATTCACCTGAGATAAACGCCCTGACACAGCCAGGTGGATAAAAGGAGGCACAAGATGCCAATCGGATCGATCCTTGAAATGTGCTGGGAAATCCACGGGGAAATCTTCGGGCAGCAAAAGTCGGGCACTCTCCCCGGCGGTTGTATTGGTGATGGTGCTCATTCGGGTGCGCCCATCGTTTCCCATGCTCCGCCCATCGTTCCCATGCTCCCATGAAGCCTGAGGCACGAGAGATAATTCCGGCTGTAACCGGGATTGCTGATTTAGGTGGCATTGCGTCCGCCGCCGGTGCGGCAGAGAGTTGCAACCCGGTGGCACGTTTTTTCTGGAGCGTGATTTTGAAAAACAGCAGCATCAGTAACTAGTTCAAGGAGAGGAAACACCATGACCAAAATCGAAGCCATCATTCAGCCGTCAAAGTTTGAAACCGTTAAAGAAGTTCTTGCCGAGGTGGGAGTGGAGGGTATGACGATCTCCGACGTGCGCGGTCACGGCCGTCAGAAAGGCCATACCGAAGTCTACCGCGGACGTGAGTACACGGTTGACCTCCTCCCGAAGATCAAGATTGAAATGGTGCTGCCCGATGAGTTGGTGGATGCTGCCGTGGAAGCCATTGGACAGGCTGCCCGCACCGGCAAAATCGGGGACGGCAAAATCTTCCTGTCGAAGATCGATCAGGCCATCCGGATTCGCAACCAGGAGCGCGGCGTTCTGGCCCTCTAGAGCGCGCCGTAAGCTCGTGGAGGTAGAACTTTCTTTGCTTCTTTTTTTAGGGGGCAGGTCTTTCAGGCTGTAAGTTCAGGGTGCAAGCGGGTTAAAGCCGCTCGGCTATTCCGGGGCCGCCTGCCATGGCAGGGCTCAAGGTTTCCAGAAGTCCCGCTCGCACCGCTTCCATATTCTCCCCGGTCAGCTTGGCGCCGTTCGACGTCAGGTAGAACACGTCGATTGCGGACTCTCCCTCCGTATCAATCAGCGCGATCTCAATGTCGCAGTTGTTGCCAGCCAGGGTTGAGGAAATCAGGTACAGCAGGCCCGGACGGTCCTGGGCAATCACCTGTAACAAAGTGCTGTGGGGCGAGCAATCGTTGTCGAAGTCCAGTCGTGTCGAGACCTGCACCTTCGACCGGACGTTTTCGCCGCGCGAGCGGTTATTCATCAGGGAGCGCAGATTCGTCTCGCCCCTCAGCACATCGCGCAGGCTGCGCTTGAATCGTTCCCGCTCCGAAGGGTTCAGCTCCAATGTCTGGAAGCGGTCCCGGCACTGGAAGGTGTCCACCACAATTCCGCCCTGGTTGCAGAACGCGTCCGCCTTGGTGATATCCATTCCCCATGCGTACAACACGCCGGAGATGGTGGTAAACAGCAGGGGACGGTCGCGTGTCACCACCGTCACTTCGTACAATCCTTCTTTAAATTCCAGCGCCAGCTGCACCGGCTCGCTATCCAGACGAGCCGCCAGGCTGATGTGAGTTGTGATCTGTCCAACCGTGTGTGTTCTCACATAGCGTTGGGGCAGTCCCTTGATGAACTCGCGGACCTCTTCCTGGGACTTGTGTCCCAGCGCTCCCACCTGCGCAATATGCTCCGCGTCGTCGCTGGTTTCCGAGAGCTCTTTGTCCACGCTGCGGTTCAGTTCGTTCGATGTCGCGGCATAGAGCCGCCAGAGGTTCTCCGCCTTCCAGGCCGTGAGCGCGTCCGGATGCACCGCCTTGATATCGGCATAGGTGAGCAGGCAAAGCAGCCGCAGCCGCTCGTGGGAGCCCATCTTTTCGGCAAGCGTGCGGCTGGTCTCGGGAGCGAATATGTCCCGGCGCATTAACGCCGACATCACCAGATGGCTATTGATCAGGAACAACACCAGTTCGCGATCGGCCATGGGCAGGTTGAGTCGCGCCAGCGCCGTTTTCGCGAGGATGTCGCTCTCTTTTACGTGGCTGTCTCCGGGGATGCCCTTGCCAACGTCATGCAGCAGCAATGCCAGGCACAACAGATCGAGATGAGGTGTGTGCGCCTTGATCTCTCCCAGCCTGCGTTCCCAGTCGTTCTGCGGATTATCCAGTCCGTGAATGTTGTCGATGGCCACGAACGTATGCTCATCGACCGTATACCGGTGGTAGTAGTCGCGGATGACCAGCGAATCGATCAGGTGGAACTCGGGAATGATTGTGGAAAGAATTCCCAGGAAGTGCATCTCCCGCAGCGCCAGTCCCGCGCCCGGCACGCGAAGAACCTCCCGCAGATGCTCCCAGGCCAAATCTCCCGTCAGGCGGTCCGCCATGGCCGGCAGAGCCTTCATAACTCTTTGTTCGGCGTCTTTGCTCAGGTTGATCTTGTGGCGGGCCGCAAAGGAGAAGAGCCGCAACAGTAAATCGGGATCGGAGATGGTTGCCGCCTGTAACAGGATACGGCCTCCCAGCACCGAAAAGTCCGGATTGGAGACGCGGGATCTCCACCGCTGGTACCCGCGATAGAGAGCCGATCGCGATGCGGGAACCTCTTCGAGCGTTTGCATCGCCAGCCGGTTGATCGAACGCGCGTGGCGGAAATACAGCCGCATCCAGTCTTCCACGCTCACCGTGACTCCGGCGGGCATCCCTATTCCGCGGCCTGCCGCCTGCTGTTGTGCATCCCACTCCAGTTTGTTGTCGTCGCGCCCGCTGCGATAGTGCAGAAAACACCGGATCGACAGCATGAAATCCGCGGAAGTGGTCAGGGTCTGCCGGTCGGAATCTGGCAGCGCATGGCTTCGATCCGTGGCTGTCTTGTGCTTTTCGAACAGCAACATTACGGAAAGCCATTTCGTTACCTGATAGTCGCGCAGCCCTCCCGGACCGTCCTTAACATTCGGCTCCAGATGGAAGATTGTGTTCCCGTACTTGTCGAGACGGCTGCGGTTGATCTGGGAGATTCGTTGCACAATCGCCTGCCACTCGCGGCGGCAGAGCCGGGGAAGGACTTCCTCTTGCAGTGTATTGAACAGCTTCTGGTCGCCGGTCACATAACGTGAGTCGAGGAGCGATACCGTAAACTCCACATTGTCCTGATGAAGCTTGTCACAGCTGGCCAGGGTGTGGTTCGCCGGGCTTACCCGAAGTTGCAGATCCCATAATTCACGGCATAGACGACGGATGCTTTCCTTGCAGGCATCGTTGGGTTCGCTTTCGGTAAGAAAGAGAATGTCCACATCCGAGGACGGAAGCAGTTCCTCCCTCCCATAGCCGCCCACTGCAACGAGGCAAACGCCTTCAACCTGGGAGAAGTACTCCTGGAATAACCCCCGGATGAGGTGATCCACAGCCGCAGTGCGGCCTTGCACCGCAGCGCGTCCATCTGCCGAGCCCTCAAAGGCCGCCCGGATACGGACAACTTCGGATCGATAGAAATTTCGCGAATCTTCGAAAGGTGAGGGTGCTGACATTCACTCGGGCCTTGGATCATGCGAAGAAAACGTTAGCGCCCCGAGGACGCTACGTTTTTCCATGCATGGTGAGGCGTCCGCTTTATAGAGCGGCAGCGCCCCGGTCGTTATTCCGTATCCGGATAGCGTCATCAACGCGAGAGAGAAAGACCTTGCCATCACCGATCTGCCCGGTGCGCGACGAAGTTGTGATCGCCTCCACCACTTTTTCGGCCAGTTCGTCCGCCACCACCAGCTCAATCTTCACCTTGGGCAAAAGATCAACCGTGTATTCTCTGCCACGGTAGATTTCGGTGTGGCCCTTCTGTCTTCCGTGTCCGCGAACTTCAATGACCGTCATTCCTTGTGCCCCGATCTCGATGAGTGCCTCTTTGACCGGTTCCAGTTTCGTGGGCTGTATTACCGCTTCAATTTTGATCATGAATTAGAATCCCAGCTTAGCGATTTCACACAAACAGCATCTGCTTTGGCGTTCAAGTCACATTCCAGGGCCCAAAGTGCTTTGTAGTCTATATCAAGCCACGACAAGGCTCACAATCCCCCCGCGCTGGCTCCTGCTTCCTTGGCTCTCCAAATTTAAGACTCTACATTTAAGACTCTACGCCAAATATCCAATCGGTTCACCGGGTCTTGTCATCCCCGTGTCCGGCAACCTGGGTTGCAGCACTCAGGTTGCTGCAACTCAGGTTGCTGCAACTCAGAATCGTCACCGCTTCGCGTCGTTACCAGAACTGCCGCCAGAGCTGCCGCCCATAGCCGCTGCTATGAGCCCTAACCTGCATTCGCAGACTGCGGAGCGGGTTCCTATTTCTTAGCAGCATGGAAGGAGTGTAGGAAATCGAATATTTCTATCAGCAGGATAAGGCTGAGCTATGGAATGAGGGAACCTTCACAGCCTGCGGTCCATTCCTTTTCGGGTCCTTTTCAGGGGCCTGCCCGCCGGGAGGAATAGCCTGCAAATGATATCAATTGATTTCCCGGACAACCCCGTGTGCGCCGCTGCACTCTTCTACTTCAATTCGATTTTCAGACAAAACATTTTCCGGCAAAACGTTTTCCGGCAAAACCTGGAAGGCGGGACGCAAACCAATGCTGGCCTACCCCCCCCGGTTTTTTCTACAGGTCTTTAGGTTTTTCCCATGCCGCTGGCGCGCCCTTATTCCGAGCTGATTCCCCTCTTCCTCTTCCGGCAGGGAGGTTTGGCATGGGAGTGTTCCTTCTGTGCCAAGCTCTTTTCCATCTCGGCGGAGGAAGCGGAGCTCCGTAAGAGCATCCTCCCCCCTGACTTTGTCAGGAGGGAGTTCGAAAACCACGATTGCATTCTAACCCTGCATGGCAGGATCGGTGGAGTCCGCCGGGCTCCCTGAAGCCACCACAATAACTCGTCTGGAATGGCTGCCTAAACTTGATTGCGCCGGGTCCGCGCCAGACGTTCGCGTGCCTTGGAAAGTGCGCGCTCCTCCGCCTCCTGTTTGTTGGCGCCGGTGCTGCGCGCCACCCATGCCCCCGGTGAAACGTTATCCACCGTGCAGTGGTACTCCGATTCCAGCCGGTAACTCGTCACCTTTACGGGCCAGCCTTCCACCTGGAGCTCTCGCTCGGAATAGTCTTCGGGTTTCATCAGGCGGCTCCCCTGGCGCTGGCTGCGCCCTTTTCCACCGGAACTCCCACCAGGTTGCCCCACTCGGTCCACGAGCCGTCGTAGTTCAACACGCTCTTGTAGCCCAGTAGATACTTCAGTACGAACCAGCTGTGGCTCGAACGCTCGCCAATACGGCAGTAGGCGATCACCGGCTTCACTCCATCCACTCCCTCGCCCCCATAGAGGGTCTTAAGCTCTTCAAGGGACTTGAATGTGCCATCCTCGTTGCATGCCTTGCCCCATGGAATGCTGCGGGCCCCGGGGATGTGTCCGCCGCGCTGGCAGGTCTCCGGAAGTCCCGGCGGCGCCAGTATCTCGCCCGTGAACTCTTGTGGACTGCGAACGTCCACCAGCGACGCTGCATTCTTGCTGACAGCCTCCTGCACCTGCGGCAGGAAGGCGCGCAGCGAAAGGTCAGCCGCCGCGGCGGTATATTTCGCTTTCGCGCGGGTAGGGGTGTCCTTGGAAACTTCACGCCCTTCCGACAACCACTTCTTGCGCCCGCCATTCATAATGCGAACATCTTTGTGGCCGTAAATCTTGGCCTGCCAGAAGGCCCACGCCGCGAACCAGTTGTTGTTGTCTCCATAGAGCACCAGCGTGGTCTCGTTGCCGATCCCCGCCTCCGCCATCAGGTGCTCAAACTGCTCCCTGGAAAGAATGTCCCGCCGTACCTGGTCGGCCAACTGCGTACTCCAGGCCCACGCGATGGCTCCGGGAACGTGTCCATCCTTATAAGCGGAGGCATCCACGTCCACCTCAACCACGCAAACCTTGGGATCGTTGGCGTGCTCTGCTACCCAATCTGTGCTCACCAGCACTTCGGGATGTGCGTAATTCGACATCGCTTTTCCTCTCTGAAATGGAATTCTTAAAATGCCGGAAATCGGCACGGTTCAATCGCTAAAGCCCCTGTATTGAAACCGATGGGTGCTGGCGGGACCGCGCG
>DASZRZ010000132.1:0-1830 GCA_035548935.1 Terriglobales bacterium | reverse complement strand
ATGCTGCTCCAGTTGGCTGGCAATCATGTGTCCCAGCGCATAGTCCGGCAGATAGAGAAACGCATCGATCATGTGCGAATACACCGCCAGCAGCACCACATCGCGCTGTCCGAATACGGGAGCGTAGTAGCGGTTCCACAGATCCTTGGCAATCGTCAGCGTGGCCTCTTTCAACTCTGCCGCCGTGGCTTCCGGGTGCTCGTACATCCAGCGCCATGCCCTCATATCCACCAGCGAGACGCCGGAAATCTCATACGTCTGCCAGAACTGGTTCAGCATCCGGGCTGCCGCATCGTCTTCGCCTCCCTCGCCAGCGTTCAGGCCAAGCAGCCGCAGGTCGCGGCTCTGGAACACGAAGGCAAACGCCTCCGTAAATGCCGTATTGGGAACTCCGTTCAGCAGGTAGTGATCCACATCGTTGAGCGAGTACACCTGCTCCACGTTGTGCCCCATCTCGTGGGCGGCCACGCTGAAACCCGAGTAGTTCATCCCTTCTTTCGTCACGCGCGTCCGCAGGTGCGCTTTGGCCCCGCGCATACTCGCGCCCATTGCGTGCCCAGCCCCCCGCGCCGCATCCACTTCGATGTTCCCTGCCAGGTACTCCGCCTGCTTCGCAGTGAACCCGAGTTTCACCAGCAGGTTGGGGATATCCCTGCGGTACGCATCCGCCGTGGGATACAGCTTCATCACCATCGCATCCAGTTCACTCTCGCTGAACCTGCTTCGCGGACGAAACTCGCTATACCATAAATCGAACGGCTCTAATTTTCGTCCCAGCCGCTTTTCGATCTGCGCCGCAATCCGCGGAGCCAGCGGGGAAGACAACACCTGCTCCAACAGGGAAGAGAAGCGCTCCTCCGGAATCTGCCGGTCTTCATCGAATCGCCGCGCCATGTGCGTTGGTGACGTGGGCGAGTACGCATCTTCCAGCTTCGCCGCCCGGAAGGTCTTCAGCCACATTGCATAACGCGTGTCCCTCTCCGGTGCGCTGTTAACCGGAGTCTCCTTTGCCGGACGGAACTCCGAATCCTTCACCGCTGCAGGCCTCACCTCATTGGTATCGACATTCCAGTCCACCTGCGGATTGTTGACCACCGCCTCCGGAATCGTTTGCGTAATGATCCGCTCCATGACCCGCTGGATCAGCCGTTGCCGGGGCAGTCCGTCTGCCTGCTGGTAGTCTGCCTTGATCTGGTCTCGCAGCCCCCAATGCGACAACAGACGCATTCCCGCCGGGAATAACCTTTTTCCATCTGGCCCACTCAGCAGGTGATGCATCCAGATGTTGTACTCGGATATGTACTGGTCCGCCTCTGTCGCCGCCTGCGCGATCTTCTGGTTTACCTCTGCCGGAACCCGCTTGGAAAATCTCTCCGCCAGCCGCGCCTCTGCCCATTCGCGGCGGCTCCATCGCTGCCCCGCGCTCAGCTTTTCCTCCAGCGTCCACAACCGGAAGTTCAGCAGCACCACAAACGCCAGCTTGTTGCGGAACAGGTCATCGAGTACGTGCGCCGAAATGTCATACCCGGCCAGCGCCTCGTCAATCGGAAGAATCGGGCCGCAATCCAGGTCCACCGGTTCGCGCAGCACACGCTGGATTTCGTGCATATGACCATCCATCTGCTCCATTACCAGCTCAAGCCGCCGGAAGATCGCATCAAGAACGGCGGCATCTCCTGCGAAGTTGGCGCGCACAAAATCCTCAAACTCATCCTGTCTGCCATCTTCCTCGCGCCAAAGCCCGCTCACCTGCGCAATGCCGCGCTCGGCTCGCGCCTGCTGTGCCTTGCCGTACTTTTCGGCTATCTCTGCCGTCAGCCGTTCCTGGCT
>DASZRZ010000131.1:0-2874 GCA_035548935.1 Terriglobales bacterium | reverse complement strand
CCAAACTAGCGGAGGAGGCTGGTTTCCGTGTGCGCGAAGTGCTGGAATTCAATCGCAGCAGCGTGCCTGCATGGTGGTGGAACGGCAAAATAATGCGCCGCCGGAGCTTCGGACAGATACAGATCAAAATGCTCAACCTGCTCGTTCCTCTCTTCCGCAGGCTGGACCGCTGGCTCCCCTTGCCGCCCCTCTCTCTCATTGCCGTTCTGGAGCGTAATTAGCGGCGGTTCTCCGATACGCTGCTTGTCCAGGCGCTGCCGAACTGAGCGGCCACATTTGCCAGCTTTACCCAGCGGATAAGGTCTTCCCGCAGAGGATCAATGGGCAGGACCGAGGGGTTGTGCAGCTCCGCCGTGCCCCGTTGCAGTTGGACCGTTGGAATCCGCAAGGAGTTGCCGGCAGCGGCCCATTTGGCCGTGTCCGTCAGAAGAAGGCACGCCCCCGAAATGAGCTCGTGGAGTGCTTTGACGTCACCCGCCGCCTGGTAGACCACTCCTTTACCGGCAATGGGCAGGCTGGAGACCAGCTCGTCGAACAGGGAATCGACCCAGGGCAGCAGCGGCTTGGGCAGGGGAATGATGACTCGAACATGCTGCGATGCCAGGTAGGCCAGCGTGAGCGGGAGAAGAATGGAATCGTCGAGCTTCTGTTCCAGCCCGTGATCCAGCAATGACACGGCGTATGGCGGCTTGATATCCATCCCGATGAAATTCGTACTGTAACACGGGCTGGCTGCAACCCGCGCCGGAGGGCAGAGGGGAGAGCTCCGGATTCATCGTTTGAATGAGAACAATGAAATGAGAACAAAGGGATAGCCGCAAGGGGATAGCCGCTAAGATTTTCCGAACCAGGATGCTAAGAAAAATCAGGGAAGACGTTTCAAACGCTCAAGCATCGCCCGGGCATCCTGATTTCCTCTTTCCGCGGCCTTCGACAGGCATTCCATGACGGCGGCCCGCTCCATCGCACCAAGACGCGGGCTTCGATAGGCGTGCTTGTTCAAGTCGCTTGGCTGGCTGGAATTCATGCCCGGGAGGCTTGCCGCGGAAGAAGCCGGGCGCTCCAAATGGTTATTGAAGGTTTCGGTTTTCATGACTACAGCATTGCGCATTCCACCTCAGAAATGCCATCGGCAAGCACTTCCTGCGCAGCTCCGGCAGTCTAAATTGGTACGGTTTCGAAGCGGGATAGCCGTTTACACCGGATCTTGACGGTGTTCTTCGGTTGCCGGCAGCGGGTGCGGGCTCTTACGTTCCAGAACGGCGTTGAGCACCCCGGTATATTTTCGCGACAATTGCTTGCGGCAGAAATGTTCCAGAATATATTGCCGCCCGTTGGAGCCGAGCCGCTTGCGCAGTTCGGCATCCCCATGGAGCTTCTGGATGGCCCGCACCAGCTCCGCGGGCTCTTCCGGAGAAATGCAGATTCCGCACTGCGCCGCTTGCACAATCTGTTGCGCCTGCCCCCTGACTCCCAGAACCAGCGGCCGTCCGCACGACATGAACTCCAGCATCTTGGTGGGAATCACCGTTTCGAACACCTCGGACTTCCGCAGCAGAACCAGGCATACGTCACTTTCGCGGATGATGCCGGGAATTTTCTCCCGGGGCTGCTGAGGCATCCACCGGATGTTGGTGAGATTTTTTTGCGCCGCCTGTGACATCAGTGCTGCTTTTTCCGCGCCTTCGCCCACCAGCAAAAACTCGATTTCGGGATTGCTGTTCTGCAGCATTCCTGCGGCGTCCAACAGTGTCGTCAATCCGTGTGCGTTTCCCATGGTGCCGATATACGACACCACGAATTTCCCCCCTGGAACCTCGCCGCCGGGTTCGGGGGTGAATAGATCGGTTTCCACACCGTTCTCCACCACGGAAATCTTCTCTTCCGGTATGCCCCAGTTCCGGGTGATTGCCGGTTGAAAGGCGGGAGAGACCACCACAATCCGCTCGGCTGCCTGATAGAGAAACTTCGCGATCTTGCCGAGCGTGCGGTTCATGAGCGAGTCCGGCCCGCTGACGCCCACGGCAGCCAGCGACTCCGGCCACAGGTCGCGCACCTCAAAGACCAGCGGGATTCCCCGCAGCCGTGAGATGAAATATCCGGAAAGCCCTACCAGAAGCTGCGGCGATGTTGCGATCACCACGTCGCACCGAGGAAGAAAGCTTCCCGTCACCGCCGCGGAGATGCAGAACGACGAGTAGTTCAGTATGCGTTCATGGGCCTTCCGGTTGGGCAGGGGAGCCAGCCACGTGCGCACCACCTTAGCTCCCTCAAACCGTTCGCGCACCACCATTCGCCAGATCTTCGACCGGTACTCCGCATGCAATATGCCCGTGGGATGATTGGGGAATCCCGTGAGCACGGTTACTTCATGACCATCGGCGGCCCAGTGCCGGGCCAGTTCGGAGGCCCGCGCCGCTGGCGCTCCCATCTCTGGCGGAAAGTATTGCGAAACGTAAAGAATTTTCACGTTGAGCTTCGCTAGTAGTAAAGGAGCTTGAATGCGCTTTTATACATCAGGGCGCGTGTACGTTTTGGCCATGCCGCGGCATAGGCCGCCCATCGCTGGGCATATTCCGAAAAGGTGCTCATTCCGGTCAGCCGGTGCATCACTTCGAGTTGAACGATATGAAGGCGGTGATAAAACGGGCTTGCCAGCATGGGCAATCGCGTTCCTGACTGCTCATACAACGACCAGAAGCCCAGATCGTAGGCTCCCAGATTGGCCGCAATGGTCTTTGCGCAATCCTCGAATAGCATGCGTGCCTGCGGGTCTCCGCTGGCGAGCCAGTAGTCATACACCCCCCAGCTTGCCCATAAAAAGCCATTCAGAATGTGAGTGGGAGGATCGACAAGGTATTCCTCGATCCACTT
>DASZRZ010000130.1:0-22114 GCA_035548935.1 Terriglobales bacterium | reverse complement strand
GAGATCAAGATTCAGATTGACCGCCGTACCGCCCAGCGCCAGAGCAGGACTGAGAGCAATGGTACGAATGGTTGTCTGCTGAAGCGTGCGCGTGACTGTGTTTCCGCTCACGGGATCAACGACCGTCACCTGTGGAGAGGATACGGTAATGGCAACCTGATTGTAGGAGTCCTGGGGAATGTCCACGGTGGCGATCGGGGTGGACGTACCTGCCAGATGCGTGAGTTCCACGCGGGTGGGCTGCGAGAGAAGCGAGACGGTACCACCACTGACTTTGCTCAGAACAATGGAGTCGACACTAACCGAGAAGGAGACGATGGAATCACCGGGAGCATCACTCATCGTTACCTGTACGGTGCTGCTCTGGGATGAATTGGAAGATGGCGAGGTTCCGGCAGATCCTCCGCCTCCTGCGCAACTGATGGCGAGGCCCAACAGCATAACCAGAGCGATTCCGGACATGGCAATCCAGAGTGATTTTGTGGGTTTCATCGTTCCCTCACAGAAGTATTTGAGATTTCGCATGGTTGATGCGAGCGCGTCCAATGGGGGCACCGGAAGCGGACTGCGCGGCGCTTAAGCCAACCAGAGCTCGTTCCAGGGACTGAAACCCTGAGGCCATTGTGAAGTTGCGGCTAAAAGGCACAGGCGGGAAGATACAGGGGACTAGTCCCTTGGATTAGAGGCGCCTTCACGGTACTTATCCAGCGGAATTTCGAAGTAGATCAACTCCTGGCCGCTGCTGTCCTGCAGGCCGCTGACGTAGATGTTAGCTCCCGCAAGAGGGCGGTCAACGTCTCCGACATCAAAGAAAACGAAACCCGCCTGAGTGGAGTGAGGTTCAACGGCGCGCGCCTTGAAGGGAGCTTTATCGATTTCGTCGAGACCTTCGCGCGAGATGCTGCCCTTGGGAAGGCGGCGGGGCAGGGGAAGAGGTACACGCGAAGGCGCAGTGGGGTTGCTGTTGACCTTGGTAAACCGGCGGCGGATGTCGTCGGCATCGGAAGCGGTGATCTTTTCCCGGGCAGCAGTCATCATTTCGGCTTTGAACCCAATCAGCGAAATGGGTCGATCTCCATCGTTGGTGATGATGAGGTAAACCGGAAGCAGGCCGTGGTCGCGATAGGGCAAAGCGAAGATTGAGCCCTTGGCGGGAGTGTCGTAGGGATCGGCGGCGACGGTGACCTTCTCTTGAGGTTGCTCGTGGTGCGCCGGATAACTCTTTGCATTTAGCGGGCGAGGCGCCTGATATTCCTTGGCAGCAAATGCCAGCGTCGCCACGAGACCCAGCGTCACCAGGAGTTGCAGGAGCCGGATTGCGGCACGTTGTTTCATGGCTTGTGCGGGCTTGTTAATGATACAACTCCGGCTAGAAATATGCCGGAAGGTCTACTGAATCCAGTTTTCTCGGGCAAGGCTCTCGAAGCGGGTGAAGGACTTGAGGAACGCGAGCTGAATGGTGTCGGTGGGACCATTGCGCTGTTTGGCGATGAGTAGTTTCGCCTTGCCTTCGAGATCGGGGTTATCGCGATCGTAAACCTCGGGGCGATAGATGAAGGTAACGACATCGGCGTCCTGCTCGATGGAGCCGGATTCGCGAAGGTCGCTGAGCTTGGGCTCGGAGTCCTTGCCTCCGCGATTTTCAGGGGCGCGGCTGAGCTGTGAAAGGGCGATCACCGGAACGCGCAGCTCCTTAGCGATCATTTTCAGGCCACGCGAGATGGCGGAGACCTCCTGGGTGCGGTTTTCATAACGGCGACCGCTGCCGGTGCTGGCAGACATCAGTTGAAGATAGTCCACCACCAACAGGTCGAGTCCATGCTGGGCGTGCTGCAGGCGGCGGGCCTTGGCGCGCAACTCGGTGAGGGAGATTCCCGGTGTGTCGTCGATAAAAAGGGGCGCTTCGGCGAGATCGCTGAGGGCGGAGACCAGCTTGCGGCGGTCTTCCGCATAGAGAGAGCCGGTGCGAAGACGATGCGAGTCTACATGCGCGTGGGAGCAAAGCATGCGCAGGAGCAGGGACTCGCGCGACATTTCCAGAGAGAAGATACCGACAACCTTGCGGTCGCGCACGGCGCAGTTTTCCGCAATGTTCATGGCAAAAGCGGTTTTGCCCATCGAGGGGCGGGCGGCAAGGATGATCAGGTCGGATTTCTGAAGTCCGCTGGTGAGGTTATCGAGATCGACGAAGTGAGTTTCGAGTCCGGTGATGCGCTGACCGCGCTCGTAGAGAGCGTCGATGGAGCCGAAGGATTCGCGAACGATTTCGGGAATACCCACGAAGCCGCTGCCGAAGCGTTTATCGGAAAGCTGGAAGATGGCGGCTTCAAGTCCGGTGAGGACTTCGGCGGCGGGTTCGCTCCCGTCCATGGCGCGTTCCATGGCAGCCTTGGCGGTATAAATGACGCCGCGCATGATGGCCTTGTCCTTGACGATGCGGACGTAGCTTTCAATGTTGGGGCGGTGAGGCAGACCGTCGGTAAGCGAGGAGATATAGGCGACACCGCCAACGGATTCAATCTCCTTGTTGCGGGCCAGCTCATCGACAAGAGTAATGAGGTCGATGGGCCGATTGGATTCTCCCAGTTCCATTATTCCGCGGTAGATGCGGCGGTGGGAGTCGAGAGAGAAGTCATCGGGCTGCAGGGATTCGGCGGCCTGGTTGTAGGCAAAGTTGTCGAGGAGAATCGCTCCCAGGATGGAGCGCTCGGCTTCGATACTGGCGGGGAGACCCCGCTCCAGACTGTACTCCGTTGTGGCCAAGTGAGTCCTGTTCGGGCAGTTTCAGCGGTGATGCTTTACGAGATTTTTACACGCAGGCGAAAAATAGGCGAATAATTATTTCGTGGGACGCGGCCCAAGCCAGCCGCATGAACCGCGTCCCTGTTCGGCGGAGCACGAGAGCGATCAACCCGGGAAATCCGTGGTGTACCACCGGATTGCGCAGCCACGGCATCTCCCGCCGGGGGGATGCCAGCGACTTTGCGGGTATTGATCGACCGCTTGGTCCAGCACCGGCGCGATAGAGCAACCGGAGCCATGGGCCGCGCGATGGCCTGCGGGTTTTCCGGGGCGGAACAGTTCCCTGTTCCAGCGGCGGAAGGATGGAAGCAGTGAGCGAAGTTCCTCCGTTGCGAAAGGGACCACCACCCGGCCTGCGCCGTAAGGCGTTGCCCGAAGCTGGACAGCTTCGGCGACCGAATGGCTGCTGCAATGCTGCCTCTAACTGACCCGCAAGCGACTCGTGACTTCAACGCTCACGATGTTTTGTACCTTGCCAGAAGCAAATTTGATCCACAAGAAGGTACCGGAGGACAGCTGTGAGAAAGCTGTGACCTTTGAAGAATTCCTGTGGATGGAGGAGGAAAAACGAGGAACAATTTCACCGGCCAAAGAGAAAGCCCGGCCAAAAGGCCGGGCGGAATAGTTCAATCTGCTGTTGTATTACTCGCGGACGCCATCCATGAAAGCGCGCAGCTTGCGGGAGCGCGAGGGATGACGCAGCTTGCGCAACGCCTTGGCTTCGATCTGGCGGATACGCTCGCGGGTAACGGCGAAAGACTGTCCGACTTCTTCCAGCGTGTGCTCGGAGCCGTCTTCCAGCCCGAAGCGCATCTTGATGACCTTCTCTTCGCGAGGGGTGAGCGTACGCAGAACCTGAGCGGTCTGATCTTTCAGATTAACGTTAATAACCGCTTCGGCAGGGGACACGACACCGCGGTCCTCGATGAAATCACCAAGGTGAGAATCTTCCTCCTCACCGATGGGGGTCTCAAGCGAAATGGGCTCCTGTGCGATCTTAAGGACCTTGCGCACCTTGGCAACCGGGATATCCATGCGCTTGGCGATCTCTTCGGAGGTGGGCTCCCTGCCCAACTCCTGCACAAGCTGGCGCGAAGTGCGGATCAGCTTGTTGATCGTTTCGATCATGTGCACCGGAATACGGATTGTGCGGGCCTGATCGGCAATGGCACGGGTAATGGCCTGGCGAATCCACCACGTAGCGTAGGTTGAGAACTTGTAGCCGCGGCGGTATTCAAACTTATCCACGGCCTTCATGAGACCGATATTCCCCTCCTGAATAAGGTCGAGGAACTGGAGGCCGCGGTTGGTGTACTTTTTGGCGATGGAAACGACGAGGCGAAGGTTGGCCTCGATGAGCTCACGCTTGGCCTGCTCGGCGTCGATGTCGCCCTGAATCATCTCGCGCTGAGTGCGCTTCAGGTCGGCATAGCTGGAGCCGGATTCGTGTTCGACGCTTTCCAGATCGGCGCGGACCTGGCGAACGTGCTTGCGCAGTTCCTTCTTTTGATCTTCCTGGTTGGCCCGCAGCGCCTCGATTTTCTTCTCCAGGTTATTGGCCTGGCGGTCGAGGTGGCGCATGTGATCGACGGTCTTGTTGACGCGTTCAATCAGCCGCTTGCGTTCGTTATTGGTGAACTTGAAACGGCGGATAATGCGGGAGACCTGCACCGACTCACGGCCCAGAGCCCAGCGAATCTTGCGTCCTTCGCGGGCCTTTCTTTTGGCGGCGGGGACGGTATCGTATTTTTCCGCGAGTTGCTGGGCCTTTTTATAGTGCCGCCCGAGTTCGTCGGTTTTTGCTGTGACGTCCTTGAGGCGATTCTGAAGAATTTCGTCGGTGATCTCTTCTTCGTCGAAGATGACCACTTCCTTGATTGAGCGGACGCCTTTCTTCAGGTCTTCGCCAAGAGCAAGGATTTCACGAATAACGATCGGGGCGCGGGAGATGGCCTTCAGGACACGCAGCTGGCCACGCTCAATGCGCTTGGCAATTTCGACTTCGCCCTCGCGGGTAAGAAGAGGAACGGTTCCCATTTCGCGCAGGTACATGCGCACGGGATCGTTGGTTTTCTCCATCGCGCCGGGAGTGAGGTCCAGCTCGACTTCGTCGCCCTCTTCCTCGTCGTCGAATTTCTTATCGAGGCCCGAGGAAGGCAGTTTGCCGGGGCCTTCGAGGACATCGATACCCTGCGTGCCAATTGTGGTCAGCAGATCATCGAGGTCGTCGGGCGAGTGAACGTCGTGCGGAATAAGATCGTTTACCTCGCCGTAGGTGAGATAGCCCTTTTCCTTGCCCGTATCGATAAGCTTGGTAATCTCGTCGTATTTATCGTCCAATGCCAAGAGGCACTACCCCTATGTGTGCGGCGTCCGCCAGGAACGCCATGCTGGAAAAACGGTGGCGGGAACTTAGTGGAAAAACATGTTAGAGCGAAACCTGAAAATTTTAGCACAACTGCATGGTTTCGCACAGTCCAGCACAAGCTTACCCACTTCAACCCGCAGCACCAGTGTTTTTTGGGAAATGCTCCCCAAAATGATCCCTCGTTGAACCCCCGTAACAGGCGAAATCTTTACTGTCGTTAGATGGCGCCAGGGCCTGCTTGGTTTCTAACCAGCCGCAGGTAAATTGTGGGCCGAGGGTCCGGACCGGAACCGCTCCTGGACGACCTCGGCTACGGCCTAGCGGGAGAGGGACATCCGGTCGATGGCGAGCTTTTCCTGGCGGAGGCGGAGGACGGCCTGGGAGTCCTGAAGGCGCTCGGCTTCGGCGATCTGGTGCGTAATCTGGCGTTTACGCTGCTCAAGACGGCGGCGGCGAAGGGCCGCAATGGCAGATTCGACCAGCTCCGGCTCCAGTTCCTCTTCTTCCTGGATTAGGGCCTCGGCAAGCAGGCGGCGGTCGGGGTCCGAGAGCGGCACGGCCATAACGTCGGACGTTCCGGCGGCACTGGCCTGGAGCAAGGTATCGATCAAACCCTCGGCGGTAAGCCCTTCATGGAGCCGTTCGGCATCGAGGATGAAGTGTACCTGACGGTCGGGTTCGAATTCGTGGTCCTCGCCTTCGCGGGAGGAGCTCGAAACCCTACCGGATTGAAGCTGGCCGGCGGAGGCCAGGGCGCGGATGAGAATGCGCTCGGCTTCGGTGACGGACGAGGCGGCGGGCACGTTGACCGGCTTGGAGGTGCGATTCACCGCCGCATGTTTCAACTCCTGGAGAAGGACGCCGGGGTCGATGGCCAGCTTATGGGCGATTTCCATGGCAAGCTCATCGCGGACGATGCGGCTGGGGACGCGATGGATATGGGGCAGCAGGTAGTTGAGGGCCTTCACCTTGCCTTCGGGCGTGCGGGTGGAGAACAGAGTGCGGGCACGCTCAATGAGAAAGTCGAAATACCGGGGGGCCGAGCGGAGGGCGGCTTCATAGGCCTCGCGTCCGCGCTGGCGAATGAAGGAATCGGGATCGAGTCCGGCATCGAGGGTAAGCACCTTTATCTCGAAATCTTCGGCAACGAGCAGGCCCAGGGTGCGCTCGGCGGCGGCGGCGCCAGCGGCATCGGGATCGAAGTTCACTACGATCTTACGGCTGTAACGCGAGAGGAGACGGGCATGAAGCTCGCTGAATGCCGTGCCCGAGCTGGCGATTACATTGCGGAATTTCGCTGAGTACAGGGAGATGCAGTCCATCTGCCCTTCGACGAGGATGGTGTACTCGAGCTTGCGAATGGGTTCCCTGGCTTTGTCCAGATTGAACAGCACGCGAGACTTGGAGTAGATGGGCGTCTCGGGGGAGTTGAGGTATTTGGGTCCGGACTTTTCGTCGGTGTTGAGAGTGCGCCCGGTAAAAGCAATCACCCGGCCAGACTCATTGCAGATGGGAAACATGATGCGATTGCGGAATTTGGAGTAAAGGGCAATCGGCCGGGGAGCATCGGAAGTTTTAGCGGCAGCCTCCGGGGAGGGAGATGGCTGGGTGAAGGAAACGGGCCTGGTCCCTGGGTCGGAGCCGGATTCCTTCCATGAAAAAAGGCCGCTGGCCTTCAGGACATCTTCGTCCCATTCGCCTTTGAAGCGGTCGCGCAGGAGGAATCCAGAATCAGGAGCGAAACCGATGCGGAACTCGCGAATAAGCTCCTCGGTAAGGCCGCGCCCAGCCAGATAGGAACGGGCGTGGGCTGCCTCGGGACGGGAGAGCTGCTCCTGGAAATAAAGACAGGCGCGCTCGTTGATTTCCATGAGCACGCCACGTTGGCGCGCTTCGCGTGCCTCTTCCGGGCTGCCGTAGCTGACTTTGGGCAGGGGTATGCCAAGCTTTTCAGCGACCAGACGAATGGCTTCGGGGAAGCTGACGTTCTCGATTTTCTGAACGAAGCTAAAGACGTCGCCGGAGACTCCACATCCGAAGCAGTGGTAGAACTGCCGGGTCGCGTGAACTGAAAACGAGGGCGTCTTTTCCCCATGGAAGGGACACAAACCGGAGTAGTTCTGCGCACCCGAGCGCTTGAGCTTTACGTAGTCACCGACGATGCGCAGGATATCGGCCTGCTGCTTCAGGGTGTACGCAAAGTCGCCGGGATTCGCCATGCGATGTACCGATCACGGATGGAAGATCAAGATCGAGAGATCGCTACCATGATACCCGAGCGGGAGGCGCTTCCGGGCATATGCTTTGCATCTGCTTTCATGAAAGCAGGGCAGCCCCTTTACACCACGCAGGTTCGGGCTAATTAACTTCCGAAATGGAGCGGGGAGCCTCGAAGCTTACATAGGAGAGGCTGCGAAGGCGCGCCGTATCAGCGTTCATGCAGGAGGCGTAGATTTCGCGCCAGTGGCGGAGATAGTCGTCGGGAGGCAGCTGGGCGTCCTGAGAACCGAGGTACTGGCGGACATTGATCCAGAAGAGCGTCTGGCTGGCTACGTCGGCGGGCAGGCGCTCGGCAATGAGCGCGTCGCGGAGTGTGGACTCGGGAAGCCACTCTGACGAGCAGGGGGATTTTGCGGCATTGGACTTCAATGGCTTGGAAGAGCCCAGAACGGCAGTAGAGGTACGAATGGGGGATTTTTTCATACTCAATCTCTTTGAGCGCTTTTTTCAGAACGCTTCTTCAGGCACTTCTGTTTTAAGGAACTTCACAGTTTTAGACGCTTCTGACCCGGCCTGGTCGTGCATTTATCAAGCAAAGTCCGGGTTGCGTTGGAAGACTCGTTAAATGATGCGAGTTGTGCAAGAGCTAAACAAGAGAAGACTGTGGAAAAACTGTTGATGCTCTGGATTACCCGTGGAAATCAGGGGAAAGCCTGAGGAATTCTTAGATGTTCCCCTGAGTCAGTCTTTTCACGGTATTGGGCCAGGGGGATTCAGCCTCAACCAAGTGCGTAGCTCATCTCAGTGGGCAGATCAGGTACGCAGATCCACCACGGTTGCGCCCGCTCCTCCTTCATTTTGCGATGGCTCGCTAACGGTAGCCACGTGAGGATGAGATTGCAGGTAGGCACGCAGGGCCTTGCGAAGAATGCCCATGCCGCTGCCGTGAACGATGCGCACGCGTGGAAGTCCCGCGAGGAAGGCGCGATCGACAAACTTTTCGACGACACGGGTGGCATCGTCAACGTTCTGGCCAATTACGTTGATCTCAGTGGGAGCATTGAGGTCGTCATTTTCCAGCCGGACGGTCACTCCTTTGGACCGTGCCGCAGCAACAGGGTTATTGGAAGCCCGCGAAATGACCTCCGCCACGTCCTCAAGAGGCACCCGCATTTTCATGATCCCCGCCTCGATTTCAAGCTGGTCGCCGGGAAGCTTGCGGCGGACAATAGCGGCCCTGCCGAGCGACTTGAGTTTGACGGTATCGCCTTCGAGAACCTGAAGAATGTGCGGCTGAGCATGAACATCTCCACGATCAGCCCCGGTGGTGTGGGCAACGACGGATTGGTCGAACTGCTCGCGGAACTCGCGGCGAAGACGGGCGATGCGGCGTTCGGCGTCCTTGGACAATTTGGTGGCGGCGGCGCGGTCCTGCACTTCGGCAATGGCTTGGCGGATGCGGTATTCGAAGTCCCGCAGCAGGCTTTCGAGCTTCTGATCCAGCTCGCGTATGCGCTGTTTCTGTTCCTTGAGGCCTTCGAGGTTCAGGCGCTGTTTCTCGCGCTCGACTTCGAGTTCGCTCAGGCGTAATGCGGCACGCTCACTTTCCACCTGGCGCAAGCCAGAGTGCAACTGGTCGAGAAAGTTGGATATGTCGCGGGTTTGGGTGCCCATGCGTTCACGGGCACGCTCCACGATCTCATGTTGAAGACCCAGACGTTGAGCGATGTTGATGCCCGCGGAGGCTCCGGGAACGCCAAGTTGAAGATCGTAGGTGGGCTGGAGCGTCTGTTCGTTGAATCCTACCGCGGCATTGAGAACACCGGAGGCATTGACGGCATAGACCTTCAACGAAGTGTGGTGAGTGGAGATGACGCTCAGCGCTTCGATACGGCGGAACTGCTCCGCGATGGCGACAGCCAAGGCGGCGCCCTCTTCCGGATCGGTAGCGGAGCCAAGTTCGTCGAGAAGAACCAGGGATCCGGGCCCGGCGGTGCGGGCGATGAAGTCGATATTGGTGATGTGGGCGGAAAAGGTGGAGAGATTCTGCTCAATGGACTGGTAATCGCCGATATCTGCCAGAATGTCGCTGAAGACGGGCAGCTCCGCACGTTCGGCCGGCACCGGAACTCCCGCCTGTGCCATGAGGGCAAGCAGTCCCACAGTTTTGAGAGCGACGGTTTTTCCGCCGGTATTGGGACCGGTGATTACCAACTGGCGGTACTGCGCCTCAAGTTCGACGGTGATGGGAACAATGGAACCGTTACGGGCGCGCAGGTTGCGTTCGAGCAGGGGATGGCGGGCAGCACGAAGCACGAGCGAGGCAGGCACGACGGGGGAACCAGAGCCGGGATCGCTGGCCTGAGCTTGCGGGCTGCCGAGGATACGCGCCGGAACGCATTGATACTCCGCGGAGAAACGCGCCTTGGCAAATTGCAGTTCAAGTTCGGCAAGAACATTGATCGCCTGCCGGATTTCCGCTGCACGCTCGCCGAGGCGGCGAGTCATCTCTACCAGTATGCGGCGGGTTTCTTCCTGCTCCTCCTCAACCATGCGGACCAGTTCGTTGTTCTGGTCGATGGTTTCGAGGGGCTCGACGAAGACGGTTTGACCGCTGGAACTGACTCCGTGGACTACCCCCTGAACGCGCCGCTTCTGCTCACTTTTAACGGGGATAACGAAGCGCTCGCCGCGAATGGTGACCAGCTCGTCCTGTACTGTTCCTTCTCCGGCGAGACGGCGGAGGAAGGATCGTAGAGAGTCCTGAATTGTCCGCTTCTGTTTTTCGATCTCGCGGCGGATGCGGAGCAGTTCGGGAGAGGCGCGATCGTCCAACGTGCCATCCGGAGCGATTTTATTGCGGAAGAAGCGCAGGAGCTCTCCGAAATCCGCCATGCCTGCGGAAAGCTGGCTAATGGCCGGCCAGGGATTGCCGCCGGTAGAAGTGTTTACCGGAGAGGAATCGGCGGGCGGTTGCGCACGAAAGCCGGAAGGTGGATTGAGAACAATGGACCGCCACTCCTCGGCGCGCTCAAGAATGAGCAATAGGTCGCGAATTTCGAGGGAATCGAGAATCGCACCGTGAATACGGGATTTGTCGAGCAGGATCGCGGGATCGTAAAGACCTGAAAAATCGAAGCGGCCACCGGCGCGCAGGAAGTTGCCGATTTCGCTGGTCAGCCCCTGCTGCCACTCGATCCATGCGCGGTCATCGCAAGGCTCAAGAGAGTCGATGCGCTGCTGGCCCAGGGGGCTTTGCGCATGGCCGCGCAACAACTCCAGGAAGAGCGGAAGTTCCAATACGCGCGCGCTGGAGTGTTGAAGCGGAGACGGCATGGGGCAATGTTAGCGGAAGACGGGGAAGTTTGGGCAGGAACGCAATTCAGGAGGCAGAGGCCGGTATCTCCTCGACGCGAAGCCTCGCCCCGGCTGGGAGATACGATTTGCGGCGGAACCAGTCTTCCATGGCGTCCTTGAGCTGGTTGAGAGGAACGCGGTTGCCGGCTTCGAGAAGACCGTCGGCAACCGGAAGGGTGTCATCGAAAACGGGAGCGTTGGTGAAGCTGCGCATGGCGAAGCTGTCGAGCCACTTCACAGGGCACGGCAGCCCCTGACCTGCAAGGTCGTATTCGACGCGGATGCGGCGGGCAAACATGCCTGTGGCTGAGGCGGAGCCTACTTGGCCATCGCGACCGGACGCGGACCTGCCTGCTTCACTTCCTGCGAGGCCTCGAACCGCTCGAAGTTCCTGGCAAAGCGTTCGGCGAGATCGGCGGCTGCAAGATCATAGGCTGCTTTGTCTTTCCACGAATTCCTGGGGTTCAGGAGATTCGAAGGAACTCCCGGGCAGGATTTGGGAATGCTGAACCCGAAGGAGGGCTCGGTCTCAAATTCCTGCTTCGCAAGCTGGCCATTGACGGCGGCGGTAACCATGGCACGGGTAAAGGGCAGGCTCATGCGCTCGCCAACTCCGTACTTGCCACCCTGCCATCCGGTGTTGACGAGCCAGCACTGGGCATTGTGCTGCCGCAGCCTTTCGCCGAGCATCTGGGCGTAAACGCGAGGGCGCAGCGGAAGAAACGGCGAGCCGAAGCAGGTGGAGAATGTAGCCTGAGGCTCCTTTACGCCAGCTTCCGTGCCTGCGACCTTGGCGGTGTATCCGGAGAGGAAGTGGTACATGGCCTGCTCCGGTGTGAGCCGGGAGATGGGAGGTAATACGCCGAATGCGTCGGCTGTAAGGAATACGACGTTGCGCGGGTGGCCTCCGACGCCGGGAATAAGGCAGTTGTCGATGAAATCTACGGGATAGGCGGCGCGGGTATTTTCAGTGAGCGCATCGGAGTCGTAATCCGGAACGCGGGTGAGCGGATCGATAACGACATTTTCGAGGACGCAGCCGAAGCGGATTGCGTTGTAAATCTGGGGCTCGCGTTCGAGCGTGAGCTTGATGCACTTGGCGTAGCATCCGCCTTCGAAGTTGAAGACCCCGGCTTCGCTCCAGCCATGTTCATCGTCGCCGATGAGAGCGCGCTCGGGATCGGCGGAGAGGGTGGTTTTGCCGGTGCCGGAAAGACCAAAGAACAGGGCGCTCACGCCATCGCTGCCGACATTGGCCGAGCAGTGCATGGGGAACACGCCCGACTCCGGGAGCAGGAAGTTCAACACGGTAAAGATGGACTTCTTGATCTCGCCAGCGTAATGAGTGCCGACGATGAGCACGACGCGGGCGGTGAAGTTAATCATGACCGCGACTTCGGACTTGACGCCGTCAACCTGCGGGTCGGCTTTGACTGTGGGAGCAGCAATAACAGTGAACTGAGGAGAATGAGACTTCAGCTCCTCGGCAGTGGGCCGGATAAACAGTTGCCGGGCAAATAGGTTCTGCCAGGCGAACTCATTGATAACGCGAATGGGCAGGCGGAATTTGGAATCGGCGCCAGCAAAGAGGTCCTGCACAAAAAGTTCGCGGTCTTTGAGGTGCTCGAGAACGCGGGCGTAGAGACCTTCAAACTTCTCGGGAGCGATGGGTTGGTTGGCCGTCCACAGAACCTTCTCTTCCGTGACCGAATCGCGGACCGTAAATTTATCTCCGGGGGAGCGGCCCGTGCGCTTCCCGGTGAGGCAGACAATGGCCCCATTGCTGGCGAGAGTGCCTTCGCCGCGACGGATGGCATGCTCCGCCAATACGGAAGCGGAAAGGTTGCGGTGAACACCGGCCCTGCCGAGTATTTGTGAAAGTTGTGATACGTGCGATGGACTCGACATGGTAGAACCTTCTCCCAAAAAACGTTTAATTTTGCCTCAACCGCAACCCGCATTCCAGCACCCTGCCAGATGGGGGAACTTCCGATTGCAACACTTTGGTTGCGGATTACTTCCCGTGGATTACGACTTGCTACCCTGGTATTCGGCGGCTACTGCGTCGAGGTGGGCCAGGGTTTCCGCGACGGTCAGAGCGAACATTTCGCGGCCACCATCGTCACCGGACTCGATGGCATGCTTGAGGAAGTGTCCCGCGACCTCAACCGCGAGTGGATCGGTGAGCACCCGCCCGCTGCGGCGGTTGTATTCGGCCCAAGCGGGATGGGGCAGAGCGATCCAGACTGGCCTGCCATCGGCCAGGAACTTGATGTCAACGGCGTCGGCGTGGCGTGTAGCAATTGCCACGACCAGCGCCTGATACATGCAGTGGACCCGCTTGCCCGTCCACCGGTCGGTTGTATGAAAATCAGCGTACATGGAAACAGAAGAGTGTAAACGAGGGCGGAAGCGGGAGCAATAAAGGTTTCACCCTTGTTGCCACTACAATGGGGAGCATGGCATTGGCAAAAGCTAAGAAATCATCGGGGAGTCATCGCAAGAGCATCCCCGAAATCATTGAAAGCAAAAGCCTGGCGGCAATTCCCTGGCTGATTCATGGATTCAGTACGCGACGCGGTGGAAGGTCAAAGAATTACGGTGGTAACGCACTCAACCTTGGCCAGACCACGGAGGACTCGCAGGAAGTAGTGCAGCTCAACCGGAAACTATTTCTGTCGAATCTGGCTGGGGGAGCGGCGGCGAAATGGCGGACGGAGACGCTGCGGCAGATCCATTCCAGCGTGATCCATCGAATTGGAAGCCCGCGAGCCGGAAAACCGCTTTCCAAAAAAAACAGGGCGGGGATCATTCCCGCAGGAGATGGCTTGATCACGAACCAGCCCGGAATCCTGATGGGAATCAAAACCGCGGATTGCCTCCCTGTCTTGCTGGTGGACACAACGCGGCGGGCCGCAGGGGCATTCCATGCGGGCTGGCGAGGGACCCTGGAACGGATTGTGGAGAAGGGCGTGGGCGAAATGCGGCGCTGCTTCGGCACGGACCCAAAGGACATTGTGGCGGTAATCGGTCCGGGAATTCATCGCTGCTGTTACATCGTTGGGGAGGAGCTGCGGGACAAGTTCGAATCGCAATTTGCGTATGCGGCCCAACTGTTTGAGGAAAAGGCGAACGATGATGAGATTCATCGGAAGTATCCGCTGCTGTTCATGAATATGCGGGCGCCGGGCCATGGGGAGCCGGAGGTTGCGGTCCATCTTGACCTCGCCGAGGCCAACCGTCAGCAGCTGCTGGCGGCGGGAGTGCCAGCGCGGAATATTGAGGTTTCAGGGCTATGTACTTCGTGCCGTACCGATCTGTTGTTTTCCCACCGGGCTGAAAAAGGCAAGACGGGGCGGATGATGGCGGTGGTGGGTTTGCGGGAGGCAAGCCGCTCGAGCCAAAAGAAAACCCGCGTGAAGCAAAGGGTGGAGTTTTCCGCTAAGACGGCGGGAAAACGCAAGCTTCCCGAAGCAAGATGACCGGAAGCAAGGTCAGAAAGAAGGACTAATACCCGCAATTGGGGAAACTACCCTTCGCAGGAGCGGTTTAGCTGGCGGCAGGGGGCGCAGGAACTGCCGGGGGCGGCGGCTGAACGGCTGCCTGAACCTTATCTTTCAGTTCCTTACTGGGCTTGAAGAATGGAATTTTCTTGGCGGGGACTTCGACGCGGTCTCCGGTCTTGGGATTGCGTCCCACGCGAGGCTTGCGCTGGCGTGTACGGAAGCTGCCAAAGCCACGAATCTCAATCTTGTCACCCGAGCGGAGGGAGCGCACGATGCTGTCAAAGATTGTCTCGACGATGATCTCGCTGTCTTTACGGGTCAGTTCGGTGAGTCGAGAGACTTCATCAATCAGGTCGGCTTTGGTCATAACAGCATCTGCTCCGTGATTCTTGGGCCGCCAAGAGCTGCGGCCTGAATGAGCTGGAAGGCTCTAAGCCCTTTAACATCTCAGATTTATGGTGGTTAGCGCAAGTCCCAACTATTTACCGGGCAAATGAGCCCCCGTTGGAATCCCATAGGGGAACAGCTAACGGGCCGCGGCGGGCTTTCAGCAACCCGGTTCCAGCCATGAGCCCCGAAGTTACTTCCACAGGAAATAGAAGCCTGGATTGCGCTGGAGCAACTGGGCGCGGTCGGGTATCCAGGGAGAAACATCCCCAAAGAGAAGGTCGAGAGCGGTGCGATGGTCTTTATCGGGACGAACAAGAGCGGGCTCACCCTTGATTCCGACGGCCTTCGCGGTATCCATGACGGCGCCGCGGAAGTCGGCGATCTGGTCGACGAGCTTCAGGGCGAGGGCCTGCTGGCCGGTCCAGACTTTGCCGTTGGCTATGGCGCGAATGTCCTGCGGTTTGATTCCGCGTCCGTCAGCGACAGCGTTGATGAATTGTGAGTGCATGTTGTCGGCAAGACTCTGGAGGTAGGCACGCTCTTCCGGAGTGACAGGGCGGGTGGGACTGCCGACATCCTTGAACTCGCCCGCCTTGATGATCACTTCGCTGAGCTTGGCCCAGTGAAGCAGGTCTCCATAGTTGACCCACTCCATGATGACGCCGATGGAGCCTACGATGCTGGCGTCGTTGGCAAAGATCTTGTTCGCGCCGGAGGCGATGTAGTAGCCGCCGCTGGCGCCGACGGTTTCAATCGAGGCGACGATGCGCTTCTTTTTCTGATCGCGGATGCGGCGGACTTCGCGGTAGATTTCTTCCGAAGCCGCGGCCCCTCCGCCCGGCGTATTCAGATGGAGGATGATGGCTTTAATGGAGTCGTCGTCGGCAAACTTCTTGAGGTCGCGAACCGTCCGCTCGGGATCAAGGATGACACCTTCAATTTTGACGACAGCGATTTTGCCGCCCGAGCCGGTGGTGATGTAGTTTCCGTCTCCTTCGCCCCGCAGAGTGACGTAGAGCAGGGTGAAGATAGCGAGGACGAAGAGGGTGAATGCCGCGCCTCCAGCCAGAACCCACAACCAAGTGCGCGAGCGTTGATTTTCAGCCATAACAGTAGGCTAGTTTAGCACCGTAGATGTGACCTGCGTGCCGAAGAGTGGAAGGGCCTATAGCCCAAATCCGGGCTGGACGTGCCAAACGGGAGCTACCCATACCGGATAATGAACGGTATGGCTGCCAACCGGGGGTGGCGTGCGTCTAATCTCCAGGAGGCAAGAGATGATTGAGGCTGAGGAGTCCCTGGCCAATCTTGACGGCAAGCCATCTCAAAGTGAAATCGCGAAGCCTGTCCATGTGCCTTCGGCAGGGAAAATTGCACAACATTTTCATTGGCGCGTCCGTCTTTGGCGGGCCTGGCCCGGCTTTCTGCGGCGCCAACTGCCTATCTACGGCGTAACGCTGGTGACCCTGGCCAGCGGAATCCTGAACATACTCTCGGTAATGAATGTAACCCTCCCCGAGGGGCATCCTTTTCTTCGCGATTTATTTCCCTTCCCGTTTGTGCGCCTGTCGCGCTTTTCGTCCCTGTTGACCGGTTTTGCACTGATTGTGAGCTCCTTCAACATTGTCCGCCGGAAGCGCCGTGCGTGGCAGGTTGTGCTGGCCCTTTCGTTGTTTTCGCTTGCGACCCATATGGTTCGCGGCCTCTACGTACCGGGCGGCATTGCATCGCTGGGATTGACAGCCGTGCTGCTGCTTACACGGCGGCGGTTCACGGTGAGGAGCAGCCGTCCTAACCTGCGGATAGGCTTACTGAGGCTCGCCACATCATTTGGAATTGCGCTGTTCTATGGGGTGCTGGGATTCTGGATGCTGGATCAGCGGCACTACGGGATCAACTTTCATATAGGCGACGCGGTGCGCAGCACCCTCGATTACCTTTCCCTCCTGCGCGATCCGGGGCTGCATCCTCTGACCCGGTATGGGCGGTGGTTTGATGATTCCTTGCTGCTGATTGCAGCGGTGTCTTACACCTACGCAGGGTTTTCGCTCTATGAGCCGGTGGTTTACAGGTTTTACAAGCTGCCGATTGAGCGCGCGGCGGCGGCTAACATCCTGCGGCAGTACGGACGGGATGCGCTGGATTACTTCAAACTTTGGAAAGATAAAAGCTACTTCTTCGATTCGAAGCACGAGGCTTTTATCGCCTACCGTGTGGCGCAAAGATTCGCAATTACGCTTGGGGATCCCAGCGGACCCGAGGAGCGCATCCCCGGGGTAATTCGTGAGTTCACTGAGTTCTGCCGGCAGAATGACTGGAAGGTGGCCTTCCACCAGGTAATGCCGGACTTTCTGCCCTTCTATAAGGCGGCAGGATACCGGAAGCTCAAGATTGGAGATTGCGCGGTGGTGGACCTGACGAGGTTCACGCTGGATGGAAAGAGCTATAAATCAATTCGCAGCCGGAACACCCAATTGGAAAAGAGCGGAATTCACATCGTAGAGCTACTGCCACCCATTCCGCAGAATGTGCTGGATGCAGCCATGGCGGTTTCCGACGAGTGGCTGGAGATTCCGGGGCGGCGGGAGCGAAGCTTCACGCTCGGCGCATTCGAAGAGAGTTATGTGCGCGGCATTCCCATGCTCTGCGTATATGACGGAGCGGGAGCGCTGCTGGCTTTCCTTAACATGCCCCCCTCGTACCGTGAGGGAGAAGCCACCATCGATCTCATGAGAAGGCGCGGAGATGCACCGAATGGAATCATGGACTACCTCTTCGCGAATGCATTCCTGCGCGCCAAGGAACGCGGGTACACGCGCTTTAATCTGGGGCTGGCGCCCATGTCTGGATTCCATGAGCGGGAGGAGGCTTCGGTGGAGGAGCGGGCGATTCATAACTTCTTCCAACATCTGGGATTTTTGTTCAGCTTCGAAGGTCTGCGGCACTACAAAGGCAAGTTCGCTTCGTTGTGGGAGCCGCGATATGAGATCTACAAGAATCCGATGGAGCTTCCGCGGCTGGCGATTGCGATTGGGAAGGTGTCGACTTACCGGGAGCCTATATTCGGGGACGACGAGGAAGAATGAATCGCGCAAGACTCTGGATCGCAGTGTTGATTTTGCTGATGGCAACCGCTGGCTTTGCATCGGGTCCGGCAGTGGGCAAAAACGAGGTATGGGTCAGGGGTCAAGAGCAGTACGTTTACTGGGTTCCGGCGAAGGGCGCGAAGCGCCTGGGTCCGGTTTTGTATCTTCCGGGCGATGGAGGATGGCACGGGCTGGCGATCAAGATGGCCGACACCATGGCATCGTGGGGCTACGATGTTTACGGCGTGGACACACGGAGGTACCTAATGAGCCTGGGTGGCAACTCACCGCTCGCGGACAAGGACATCGCGGGTGATCTGCGGCAGTTGATGGAGTTCAGCAACGGCGGCAGCCATGCCAAATTCGCGGTGACGGGATGGTCGGAGGGGGCAGGCCTATGCCTTGTGCTTGCGGCCTCGCCCGAGAGCCAGGCGAAGGTGCGGGGAGTGATCGGGATCGGAGTGCCGGAGAAGAACATACGGGCTCTCAAGTGGTCGGACCTGCTAGCGCAAATCCGCAAGGTAACTCCCGATGAGCCAGTTTTCGAAAGCGCTGATTACGTGGGCAGGATAAGCCCAATTCCCCTGGCGATGATTCAAAGTACCGGCGATGAGTATGCAAGCGTGGAGACCAGCCAGAGGATTTTCTTGAAGGCGCGCGATCCCAAGAAATTCACCCTTATTGACGCGGACAATCATCACTTCGATCGCAACCAGGATCAGTTGTTTGAAAAGATACGGGAAGCGCTGCAATGGATCGATGAGCAATCACATTAACGAAGGAAACAAAGCCACCCGGTGGCGCGTTCCTCCGATGGCAATCCTCGGATACCTGATTGCAATTGGTGGCATGGCCTGGGTGCTGCACGATATACGGATTGGGGACGTATGGCCTTACATGTCGAACCTGAAGTGGAGATGGATTCTTCCGGCAGTGGGATTGGACCTGCTTACCTATGCGATGCAGGGTTACCGATGGGAGCTGTTGCTGAGACAGGTAGGAAGGCTATCCCCATGGAAGGCCGCGGAAGCAATTTATGCCGGCCTGTTCACCAACGAGGTGCTTCCGCTGCGTGTAGGTGAAGTGGTGCGGGCGTACCTGGTGTCGCGATGGCTCGGCGTCCAGGTATTGAGGGTTGTTCCGTCGATGGCTGTGGAGCGGCTTTTTGACGGCTTGTGGCTGGCAGCGGCTGTGGGAGTTACGGCGCTGGCTGTTCCGCTTCCTTCGCAGCTTGAGCGGGCGGCGGAGGTGCTGGGGGCCTCGACATTAGCGCTCACAGTGGGATTGGCGGTGTGGCTCATGCGGCCGGGCGCCGCCGATGTGGGCGGCAGTAGAGTCCGGCGTGCATTCCGAGTGTTGGAAGTGGAACTGCGAGAAATAGGACTTTCGAAGAGATCCTATGCGGCTTTTGTTGCCTCGGGAGTTCTGCCGGCGGCGCAGGCGGGGGCATTCTGGTGCGCGATGAAGGCTTATCACCTGCAACTGCCAGGTTGGGCAGCAGTGGTGGTTTTCCTGGTTGTGCGCTTAGGAACAATGGTGCCGAACGCACCGGCAAATATCGGGAGCTTCCAGTTTTTCTGCGTCCTGGGATTGATGCTCTTCCGGATTGACAAGACTGTTGCGACGGGATTTTCACTGGCGATGTTTCTGGTCCTGACGGTTCCCCTGTGGCTGCTGGGAATGCTAGCTTTTGGCCGCAGCGGAATGAGCCTGGCAACGGTAAAACAGCAGATGGCAAACCCGGAGACGAAAATGACCGCCCTATGAGGACGGTCATTTTCATGTCGATGAGGACGCCTTCTTTGTCTCAGTCGAAGTCTGAGTCAAAGAGCTGTTCGATAGCGGTTTGCCGGGCTAACGCAGTCACTTGGCAAGTGGATTAGGACGAACCTGAAAGTGCGCGACATAGCTCCTGCTGCCTTTTCCGCCCTCTATGTGCCATATGCCACGCTCCTGGTTTGACGTCCAGATTCCACGCCCCTTCCATCCCGCTTTGGGATCGTCGATCCGCCCGCTCATGCTGCGGGTATAAAACCCGAGAGGATAAGGAACCCGCATGGTGACGAACCGCTTTTTGTCGGGCAAAAAGGCAATGAGCGAATCCGATCCTGTGCCGTTCACTACCGGCACATTCTTTCCCAGGCCGAGCGTGTCAAAGGTATCCACCCAGTTGTTGTAAAAAAAATCGGAGGGGACATCGCTGCCTTTGAATTTGGGCCCGGGAACTGGATATAGCGTCCATCCTTCGGGGCAGTGCTGGCCAGTCGCCGCAGGTCCGCTTAGAGGCCCCTTACACTTGCGCCGGTCGAAGCTGGCCAATTGATTGCTGCCAACCAGAGATGCCCATACTATGCCGTCGGTCCCGATGCCGATTCCAAGAAATGAGTACGCCTCTACACCCGGAACTTTCGGGTTGTTGAATGGAGGTTCATAGGCTTCGGCAACACAAGTGGAGGGGGGATTTTCTCCGGGAGATATGCGCACGATCTTGCCGGGAACCTGCGTCTCGCTCGACGCCACTCCGGCGGCGAACCACACGCTGCCGTCCAGGTTATTTACAGCGATCCCATAGCCGCTGGCGCCGGCCACAGCCCGGTCAAGACTGGGGTCGGCTGGTTCTTCCGCCTTGGTATAGCGGCCAATTTTTCCGTCGCCGTTATAGTCCAGAATCGCGGGACACCAGCCAATTGACTTCTGCGTATCGTGTGTCTGGTCCCATACTCGCGTTTTGATCCAGGCGATTCCTCCCAGACCTCCCACCACCCCGTTGTTGGAACCATAGAGAGTTTCATCTTTATCGTTGGCGAATATCAGATGCGACCCAAGGGTAAGACAGGAATCCACATATTCGAACTTGCGAGACTTGAGTGTGTAAATGACGGCTCCCGAAGGTTGCGAGCCGGCAGGCATGGGGAAGTTTTCAGCGAACGGGTTACCCGAGCCCGCCTTGCAGTAATCCGGGAGATTGGCGCGTATCTTTGCCCGGAACCACAGTCTGCCCTTACTGTCGAAGATTGGGGCCGAGACCGTCACCTCATCGCGCCAGATCACTTCATTTCCCCAGAACGGAGAGGGGGCCGCCACACGCGGCAGACTGTGCGGCCTCATTAATTTGCGCTCGTCCTCATTCGGCAGCGGAACCGTCACCATTGAGGCCGTATTCTCCACCGGGTCAAGGATCGCCAGTGCGCCTGCCGAAAAATCCGTGCCGATGATTGGGCCGTAGGCATTTTCTGTAACCTTGCGGTCGTTGGTGCTGGCCACATCGTGAAAGAAAGACTTATCGGTTCCAAAGTCCCACAGGCTGACGACGATGTTCCTTTCCACTCCCTGAGGCCGTTGCGGCGCTGGGGGGACTTCTCCCGCTGCGATGCGGTCCGTCCAGTCGGCAAACATGGCAATTCCGCGGTCGTGTCCGAAGTTGCCGACGTTATTGTTCATCTGCGGGCCGACCTGGCCCGACAATATCCGGCGCTCCCACGCCTGCTTGCTGTTTTTGAAAGTACCCAGATTGGGAGGAAATTCCCGCGTGGCCTTGTCGCCCATCTGGTGGCAGACTTCGCAACCCCTTTTCAGCAGATAAATCCACTGCGCCTGGGAACGAATATGGGTATCAAGGAGCAGTCCGACATTGCCGCCTGAGTTGCCAATTCCGGCGATGGCTCCGCCCTCAGCCACGAGCATCTCTCCGGGCTTACGCGCTTCTATTGGAAAGGCGCTCTTCAATGGAATGTTGAGAAGGGAAAGCCAGTAATTCGCCGGGTAGTACTGCGCCGCTGCCTGGGGAGTAGGCGCTACTTCGGCCTTCAGATTAACAATCTTGCCCGGTGAGGACGTAACGGCAGACGAGTCCGTCAGTCCATAGCCCCGGGCCCAAATCTTGTAAGACGCCTTGGGCAAATCCGGCAGAACGTAGCGTCCACGATCGTCGGTGACTACGATCTTCCGGAACTTGGTGGGCAGGTCCTGGGTTTCGGCGATTACCCATACACCGGCTTCGGGACCGGAGGGTCCGGTTACGAGTCCGCCAATGTCGTCGGAGTCGATGGCGACAGAATCGGGCTTTGCCGGGCGAGGCTCGGCCTGCAGATTGAGCCCGGTCAGCGAGGCAGCGAGAACGCCTGCGACGAGTGCGAGACGCACTATCATCCGTGAGCCAGACGTGGAAAGAGAACACCGAAGAAATGAACTGAGAGAAGCAATCGTTTTCATGGAAGGCCAGGGTAGATCAATGTCCGTTGTTGTTTTCAGCATGGGCAGGCAGATATTGCTTGAACCATGAAAGCGTGGCGCCGGCCATCTGCTTGAATGCCTCTCCCGAGTAGAGCTCATAATGGCCGTAGCCCTTCAGCATGACAAGTTTCTTGGGTTCGCCCGCGCGGGCA
>DASZRZ010000129.1:0-1737 GCA_035548935.1 Terriglobales bacterium | reverse complement strand
ACTCGGAGCTGGTCGTGCCCAGCGGCCTGGCATCGTTGCTGGTGGCGTTGGTACCGCTGTGGCTGCTGGTGATCGAGACGTGGATTCTACGCGGAGACCGGCTCACCCGGCGCGGGATGATGGGCTTGCCGCTGGGCGTGGCAGGAGTGGCCATCCTTCTGTGGCCTGAGCTTAACGCAACCTCGGCAATGGCCCGGCGCCAACTGGGGTGGTCGCTGGCAGTCGTCTTCGCATCGCTTGCATGGGCCGTGGGCTCGGTGATCTCTAAACGCTGGCATGTGCAAGTGGACGCATTTGCGGCCAGTGCCTGGCAGATGACGTTTGCCGGTGCGGTGAACCTCATGATGGCCGGAGTCCTTGGTGAGTATGCGCGAACCCAGTGGACGCGGGAAGGCGCCGCCGCCGTGGCCTATCTGATCGTATTTGGCTCGTGGGTAGGGTTCAGCGCCTATATATGGCTACTCCAGAATGTCCCGCTGCCGAAGGTGGCAACCTATGCCTACGTAAACCCCGTGGTGGCGGTGATCCTTGGCTGGCTGGTGTTAAACGAGCGCGTGGATGTTTATATTCTCGTGGGCAGTGCAATCGTGATCGCGGCTGTTGTGTTAACCACCAGCGCAAAAGTGAAGAATGGCAGGGAAAACCTGATGGAAGAGAAGGCGTTTAAGAACGCGGGATAGGCGCCCCTACCTCCGCTTCCAGCGTATTCCGTCTTTCGAGTCTTCCACCACGATGCCCAGGGCGGCGAGTTGATCGCGAATTTCATCCGAGCGGGCGAAGTTTTTTTCCTTGCGTGCCTGCTGGCGTTCGGCGATAAGGGCGTTGATCTGCTCGTCGGAAATCTGACCGGAGCGGGCAATCTCCAGAATTTCCGGGCTGATTTCTCCGGCGCGTCCTTCCTCTTTGGCCCATTCAATGACACGTTGAACCTTGGCTGTGTCATCCTCCTGCACCACCGGAATGAGCTGGTCGAATTTGCAGATGGCTTCCAGTAGAGCGGGAATATCGCCTTGCTTTACCTGTCCGGCGTCGGCTGCGGTGTTGACCTCGCGCACCATATCGAAGATAGCCGCCAGGGCCTCCGCGGTATTGAGATCGTCGGCCAGGGCATTCATCATGCGTTCCAGGGTGCGCCGTCCCAGATCGGCGAAAGCGCCGCCATCACCCGCGGGAAATCCGCCATTCTCCAGCCGCAGCTTGAAGTTTCGCAGGCGTTCCACCGACTGGGCCGCCTGCTTGAGTCCATCGGTGGTGAAGTTCAGTTGCCGTCCATAGGGGACCGAGGCCAGCAGGTATCGTACCGTCGACGGCTTGTGCCCTTTGAGCAGCAGGTCGCGCAGCGTATAGAAATTCCCCGCGCTCTTGGACATCTTTTCGCCTTCCACCAGTAGAAAGCGGCAATGAATCCATGTCCGCGCAAACGTCTTGCCGGAGAGAGCCTCCGACTGTGCGATCTCGTTTTCGTGGTGCGGAAAGATCAGGTCTTCGCCACCCAAGTGGATATCGAAGCTATCGCCCAGGTACTTCATCGCCATGGTGGAACATTCCAGGTGCCACCCAGGGCGTCCCGCGCCGATGGAGGTCTCCCAGAAGGCTTCCCCTGGTTTCTTCGCCTTCCACAGTGCGAAGTCTCGGGCCGTTTCCTTGTCGTGCTCGTCCACATCCACGCGCGCGCCCGGTTCGATCTCATCGAAGTTCTTGCGGGAGAGCTTGCCGTATTCCTTGAAGCTGGCGACG
>DASZRZ010000128.1:0-10431 GCA_035548935.1 Terriglobales bacterium | reverse complement strand
CTCGGTCTCCATCTCCACTCTGGACTTATGCCTGCCGGTCGAACCTTTACTTTTGTGGGTAAGAGTCCAGCATTTTCCATACTGCCGCAAGCGCAGCAGATCCCCGCGTTTTCGCAACACACCACCGGGCAGGTCATAGAGGATATTCATCTCGTGGGTGCGGGGCGTGGCTTTATGGAATCCCAGAGCGGGTAGAGCACGCTCTATCTTCACCTTGCCGTGCACTGCGAACTTGATCTCAATTTCCGTTGGCATGTTGAAAGTTCAGAAACCCGGGGTCATGGGCGGATCAAGTCCGCAAGACCAAAAAATCTATGCCCAGAGTTCGGTGGTTCCGGGGCGCGTCATGAGTTCCTGGATTGCCGTCTTGGGCGATTTGTTCTCATGCAGGATGGCGTGCATCTGCGTGGTGATCGGCATCTCGACGGAGTAGCGCCGGGCCAGGCCGATGGCGGCATTGGTGGTCAGAACACCTTCCGCGACCATGCCGTGCATGGCCGCGATGATGCCGGGCAGCTTCCCTCCGCGCCCCAGTTCAACGCCAACGCTGCGATTCCGCGAAAGTCCGCCAGTGCAGGTCAGTACCAGGTCGCCAAGACCGGCAAGGCCTGACATGGTACCCGGGCGCGCCCCACAGGCCAGCGCCAGACGGGTAATTTCCGCCAGCCCGCGCGTAATCAGCGCGGCCACGGTATTGTGTCCCAGCTCCAGCCCATCGCACACCCCCGCGGCGATGGCGACGATGTTCTTCAGTGCTCCGCCAAGTTCCACGCCTATGATGTCGCTGTTGGTGTACACGCGAAATCCCGGATCGCTGAACTCGCGCTGAACCACACAGGCCAGCTCCGCATCCGTGGAGGCGGCAGTTACCGCCGTGGGGTCTCCGCGGGCAACTTCCACGGCGAACGAGGGCCCGCTCAGTGCCGCCAGACGCGGTTCGCGGATGCCATGTTCGCTCAGCACGGCGGCGATTACTTGCGTCATCCGCATCAGGCTGTCGTTTTCAATGCCCTTGGTCGCGCTTACGAACAGCATCTCCGGACGCAGGAACGGGGTCATCTGCTGAAACAGACCGCGGCAATGATGCGAAGGCATCACGCTCACCAGAATCTGGGCTCCCGCCAGCGCCTCCTCCATGCTATTGGTGGCATGCACGGAGGCGGGAAGGTTGAAGCCGGGAAGAAAGAGCTCGTTTTGCCGGCGCGAGGCAATCGAATCGCGCACCGCGGATTCGTAAACCCACAAGCGAACGTTGTGGGCGTTCCGGCGGCCCAGCACGATGGCCAGGGCCGTTCCCCAGGCTCCTCCGCCGATTACGGCTATCTCGCTCACGCCTTGGCGCCCCGCTTCAAATCCAGACGGTGTTCGGTTCCTGCCATCAACCGGCGGATATTTTCTTTGTGCTTCAGGATTATCAGGGCCGCAGCCAGAACAGTAACCGGCAGAAAGGCCTGAGAAACCCCGTAGCGGTAGAGCAGCCACGCAAAAACGGGAAAGGCCGCCGTGGCCAGAATAGATCCCAGTGAAACATAGCGCGAGGCTGCAACGACGATGACAAATATGACGAGTACGATCGCCACCGCCGCCGGCGCCAACGCCATGAACGCGCCCACGCCGGTTGCCACGCCCTTGCCTCCCTTGAAACGCAGCCAAAGGGGAAATACGTGTCCCAGAATTGCAAACAGCGCAGCTATCGACATCAGCAAGTAAGGATCGACGCGGAATTGATCTCCGGAGCTGCCCAGGGTGTCGGGAACGAAGCCGTTCCATCGCGAATGCGCAAGGGCCGAGGCCAGCATTACCGCCAGGTAGCCTTTGAGAGCGTCCAGCAGCAGAGTGGCGACTCCCAGTGCCGGAGACTTGCGCGCTACGTTGGTAGCTCCGATGTTTCCGCTTCCAACACTGCGGACATCCTCTCCCCGGAACAGGCGCACCAGCAGGTATCCAAAAGGAATCGATCCCAGAAGGTATGCCATTGCCGCGACAATCAGGTAGATAGGCATATCAGGACAAAATCAGCACAATCCGTAGGTTGCAATCCGGGTGTACTCCGCTCCCTTTGGTGACAAACGGCTCTCGAACAGGACGAACTCTCGCGCGGTCATTGTACCGAACTCAGGGACCGGCTGGTGAGCCATCGCGTTCAGCATGTCCGCCAGCTTTCCCCGTTGTTCTGTTGTCTGGCGGGTTCGCTCGCGCGCCAGGGTTAAATGCGGCGTGTATTTTATTTCATTCTTAACGCCGAATTTCGCAGTTACTGCTTCTATGTTTCCGGCCAACCGCGGGAGATCATCCCCGGCTTCCACGCCCAGCCAGAAAATACGCGGAGACTTTGCCGAAGGGAAGAACCCGAAATTACGGAAGGCCACAGGGAAAGGCCTGGCTCTCACCGCCGCCAGGGCATGGCGTATCTCCTCCACGCGCTCCGGCGGTTGCTCGCCGATGAATTTGAGCGTCACGTGCAGAGACTCCGGCGAAACCCATTTGCACTCCGGAGCCTGGCTCCGCAGGGCGAGCATGAATCCGGCGATTCGCTGCCGGATTGCCGGATCGATGTCGAGCGCCACGAAGATTCTCATCGAAGAGGCTACAGAAATTTCCGCCGGAGCATATCCAAAGCCTGCTGGCTGGCGAATCGCCGCACTCGCTCGCGGTCTCCCGTGAACCTGCGCTCTACCACTTCTGTTCCCGCGGCATCGGCGATTGCCAGAAACACCAGCCCAACCGGCTTTTCAGGGGTTCCCCCACCGGGACCAGCGACTCCGGTGATTGCCACACCCAGCGTCGCATTGGTTTCATCACGGATGCCCTCGGCCAGCGCCTTCGCCACCTCGGAACTCACGGCTCCATACTGACCGATCATCAGCGGTGGCACGTTGGCAAACAGCGTCTTCAGGTCGTTGGAGTAAGCAACCACTCCGCCCAGAAAGTATCGCGAGCTTCCGCTTACCGAGCTGATCCTCTGCGAGAGCAGGCCGCCGGTGCACGACTCCGCCACGGCCAGGGTTGCGCCATTCATCTGGAGGTAATAGCCGACGATCTGCTCCAGGGATTCTCCGGCGCTGGCAAAGACAAAATCTCCCAGTTCGTCTTCAAGCTCTCCGGCAAGCTCCTCCACCCGGGCCTTGGCCACGGTCATGGTTTTGGATTGAGCCCGTAGATGAAGCTGAATCTCCCCGGCACCGCCCAGAATGGTGGTCTGTACATCCGTGTAGCGTTTATAAATGGGCGCCACTCGCGCGTCGCACTCGGACTCCGGCATCATTGCGATCTTCAGCTCGCGCACAGCGATATGCCGCGGAGGCAGCTTCTCCTTCAGCCGGGGGATGCACTCTTCGTCAAACATCGGCTTGATTTCACGGGGAGGTCCGGGCAGCAGCATCAACAGTTTTGTCGCGCCGTCGTGTTCCAGCTCCAGCCATTGTCCCGGAGCGGTGCCATTGGAGTTGGGCAGCATTACCGCGCCCTCAATCACCTCCGCCTGCCGTTCGTTATTGACCGGCATGCTGCGGCGCAGCGCCGCAAAGCGCTTGTAAAGCGCGGTGATAATTTCCGGATCCTTGTAAATCTCGCGACCGAGAGCCTCGGCAACACAGTGCCGGGTAAAGTCGTCCTCGGTTGGGCCAAGGCCTCCCATGAAGATCACGATTTCGGCCCGCGAGACCGCCACCCGCGCAGCAGCCGTCAGCCGCTTGCGGTCGTCGCCCACTACGGTCTTAAAGACAACCTCCACCCCTAACTCGTTCAATCTTTCGGTCAGGTATAGAGAGTTGGTGTCCTGCCGGTAGGGCGTAAGCAGTTCGGAGCCGATGGCAACAATTTCGGCATTCACAGATGGCAGTCTAAACAAACAGGTTGGCGATGAGCAATCAGCCCGGCATGCAAGGGACTACTCATGTCAGAAGAGAGTGGCCCATAATTCCCCAGGCCATGTGATATACGGCGCTGCCGGTGGCCAGCACGACCGATTTTCCGGGAGCGAAGGCCAATCCCACCAGCCCCTGGCCCGCGATCATCAGGCTTGCCTCCCGCTGCGGGGTAATCTTTACGATTCCGCGCCGTCCGTTCAGGGATGCCGCGGCATAAAGGTTGTTATCCACGTCGAAGGCCAGCCCCTGCGGACGTCCCAGCCCCCGGTAGAAGATCTCAATGCTGCCGGAGGGATCGATGCGGTAAACCGAGTCGAAGCTGGAGGTGGTGGGTCCGCTGACAAACAGGTCGCCCTGCGGGCTGAATGCGAGGTGATAGGCGGACACGCTCGCCTCAAGCGTCGCAAACACGAAGATTTGCCGCTCGCGGTTGATCTTGAATATCGTTCCGCTCCGGTCGCCTACGTAGAGGTTTTCCTCGCGATCGAATGCCATTCCCGTGGCCACGCCCATTCCCTCGGCGTAGGAAGACATGGTCCCGTTCGGAGCCACGCGGTAAACCGTTCCGTCGTAACGGGACGAGACATACATCTGCCCTGCACGGTCAAATGCGATGGCCGTGGCATTCATCATCTCCGGGACGAAGGGTTTCAGGTTGTAGTTGGTGTCGATCTTGTAGACTGCCACCGGCACCTTCTGCCCGCGCGATCCCGAAAAGGTTACGTAGATATTCCCCTCGGAGTCGATTGCCGGATTGGTCACCGGATGGAGGTTTTCCGCAATAGGAACCGCCACCGTTACGTTGTGGGGATTACTGCTGTGACCATCATCCGTGGTTACAATTACCGGTCCGGAACTCGCCCCTTCGGGAACGCGCACCACCAGGAACTGCTCGGAGCTGATCACTACCGGCGCGTCAACCTCGCCCAACTGCACCCGGGGACGCTGCATCTCCGTTGGCCGCAGCCGGCTTCCGATAATCCGGATCTCTCCCCCCGGCAGCGCCGCCGCTGGTTCGACCCGTTCGATTCGAGGAGTACCGTTTACATTCTTACTGGCCATTCGCTCCACTTCGCGCCGTGCCCACTTCCTGCACGACGATGTTTCCGGTCCCCGTTGGGCCCAGGTTCTGCTTCGGGTCTCTGTTTCGCGTCTTCTCTGGTTCGCGTAAGGAAGCCGAGCCAAATGCTTCAGCTCAGGAGCGTCCAATGTGTCAGCAACCGGATAACAATAAGGGCATAAATGCCAGCTCCTACATCGTCGAGCATAATTCCCCAGCCTCCAGGCAGCCTCTCCAGCCATCGCAGCGGAGGAGGCTTTGCGATATCGAAGGCACGAAAAAGTATAAGTCCGGCCAGCAGGCTTTTCCATCCAATGGGTGCACCAACCAAGGCCAGTAACTGGCCGGCAACTTCGTCAATCACCACAAAGGAAGGGTCGCCGTTTCCAGAGGCCTCAGCCACCAGTGTGGAGGCCATGATGCCGATTATGGTTGCCAATGCCGCCAGCGACACGGTTGCTGCCCATAGCCACTGTTGGGACATGGCCGTAGCCATTGCCCACCATACCAGCACCGCAGCCACGGAAGCGTATGTTCCCGGACCCGGACGGAGGTAGCCAACTCCTCCAACGGTGGCTACAGCCCAGGCCCACCGTGGGCGCTTTAAGTCTTTTGGAACAGTGCGTGCGGCGTTCGCGGATGCCAAACTATTCCTCTCCACGATCCTGTTGCCCACGATTGCTCCGCTGCCGGAACCGTCCCGGGTCCCGCATGTTGGAATCCTCCAGATCCCCAAGCGATTCGGCTTCATCCACCGGGGTTGAAATTACGTAGGCACCGCTCGCCCACTTGCCCAGGTCGATGGTCCGGCAGCGCTCGCTGCAAAACGGGAACTCGGGCTCCTTTGCTAAAACGATCTTGCGGCATGTGGGGCAGCGCAGGCTGGCCACGCGACCGGATGTGACGCGCTTGAACATATGGTTATATTGTATGGGATAGCATTGCCGATCGTAGAGCAGCCGCAACGAATTCAGCTGCCACCTTTTACCTCTGGAATCTATGTCGAATAAGCCCCTCATCCTGTTTACACAGCCCGACTGCCCACCCTGCCGCTGGGTTAAATCTTACCTGGCCGAAAAAGGCCTTGAATACGAAGAGCGCGACATCTCCACCGACCCCGAGGCGGTGACGGAGCTGGTTGAAAAATACAACAGCCGCTCAACTCCCACGCTGGTGATCGGCGAACAGGTGCTGATCGGGTTTGATCCCGAAGAGCTTGATCAGATTCTTGCCACTTGATCTTGATGCGGAGCGGGAGATTCGCGTTTTTGCAGACCTGAGGGAATCACCAGAAGCGCGACGGCAGAGCTAATCAGGGCAAGGCCTGCACAGATCACCATGACGATACGGAATCCAAAGACGAAGGCATGAGAGACGGCAGCGCGGATTGCGCTGGTGGTGTCCGCATCGAGTTGCGCCGCCGATGAAATCCGCGGTGGCGGCAAATCCATGCTGGCCAGCCGTGTGGCGTTGGAATGAATGTAGTCCAAGACCTCGGGCGGATGCGGGATGCTTTCCATCGAATGATCCATGCGCAAGGTGAATGCGCTTACCATAACGATTCCCATGACGGCGATGGCCAGCACCCCCGCTACACGCGCAATCGCGTTGTTGATCCCGGAGGCTACTCCGGCATGATCCAGATCGACCGAGCTTAGTGCGAAGGTGGTCAGCGGAGCCACCGTGGTCGCCATGCCAAATCCCAGGACAAGGAAGGCAGGGAAGAATGTGCTCCAGTAGCTGCCTGTGGTCGAGGGGCGGGTGAAGAGCAGAAATCCCACGGCTACGATCAGGGGGCCCACGGTGAGAGGAAGCTTCGCCGGATAGCGGGCGATCAGGCCGCCGGACCATCGGGACAAAAAGAACATCAGCAGAATCATGGGAAGACCCGCGGCGCCGGCTGCGGCAACGGAGTATCCGTGGACCTGGATCAGGTTCATGGGAAAGAGGAAGAAGAAAATTCCGAGGGCGGCATAAAGAAATAGGGTTAGCAGGCTGGCCCCGGCAAAACCTGGGGAGCGAAACATGGCCAGCGGGATCATGGGCGAATCAACCCGGTTCTGAAGGACAAGGAATACAAGCAGGAAGACAAAGCCGAGGGACAGACTGAGTAGAACACTGGGGGCGGCCCATCCTTTGGAAGTTGAGTCGAGGAAGCCCTTCACGATTCCAGTAAGGCCAAGGGTTACGGCCACCGCTCCCATCCAGTCATACGGTTTTTTAGGACCGGACCTGCGGCTTTCTGGGACGTGCAGCAGGGAGATAACAAGCACGGCGGCCGCGAGGGGCAGGTTGATGAGAAAGGTCCAGCGCCAGGAGGCGTGCTGAATGAGCCATCCTCCAAGAACGGGCCCCCCGGCGGTCATCATGCCGGTATATCCAGACCATGTTCCAATTGCCTGTCCACGGGTCTTTTCGTCAAATGAGGCGCTGATGAGGGCAAGGCTGCCTGGTACCAGCAGCGCCGCTCCCACGCCCTGCACCGCGCGTGCAACCACTAGTTCACTGATGCTCGAGGCCATTCCGCATACTGCGGAGGCAGCGGCAAAGATGAAAACCCCGGCGAGGAACATGCGCCGCCGTCCGTAAAGATCGCCGAGCACGCCACCGGTAATGATGAGCGCGGAGAGGAACATCCCATAGGCTTCCACGACCCATTGGGCATCAACCAAAGTGGCGTGAAAGCTGGTTTGAAGGGTGGGGAGTGCGACGTTGACCACCGTGCTGTCGATGAAAGCCATGCTGGAGGCCAGAATGGTCGCGGTGAGAATCCACGGGGCGGATTGCTCCCGGCAGCGTGTGAAGGCCGGCGCGGAAAGAATTACGGCTTCATCGCAGGGGGTTCGCATCGGCTGTGATTCTACGCTTTGGCGGGACAGCGAAGTTTTACCCAAAGTACTGGAAGTGCTGGAGAGGGAACCGCGCCCAAATAAAAATGCCCCTGAGGGGCAGGGGCAAGGATGAACTAGTTGCTTAACACCCTATCAATACGCCTTTGGAGGCGTGCTGATGGAAACCCCGGTCTCCGGAAAATGTTGTGGTCGAGAAATGGATTTCCGGTTATTTCTGTTTGCTTGGGAATGCCCGCAAAAAAAGCCCCTGAGAACAGGGGCTTCATGGCAAACGAACGATCTTTTTAGTGAGCCGTTTGAGCGTCGTGCTTCTGCCGGTAGATACGGCGGGAGGTGCGGGTTTCCTGGCGCTGAATGGATTTGCGTTCGGCGGGGGTGAACTTGCCTCCGCTCTCGCGCATTCTGGCTTCCCGCGCAGCGATATTGTCCTGCTGTTTCTCAAGCCGGGCGGCTTCCTTGTCGTTCAGGGCGCCGCTCTGCACGCCTTTGTCGATGCGCTCCTGTTGCCGCTTCTGACGGTTATTGATGCTGTGCGGGTGCGCGGGAGTGGTGGTTGCCGGGGCTGCATTCTGGGCCGCCGCGAACGGGGCCATTGTGGCCAGCAGTAATCCCAATCCTAAAGATGTGCGCTTGCTCATAGGCTTTGCCTCGTCCTTATCGTCCTCTATTTTTTGACTTCTTAGTGGAACTCTCCCTGAAACCCCTGTAGCGGACATATGTTGCGTCAGGGAGGGTGTGTTTGCAACAGGTTTTAGGACATGTCCGCAGGTTCGGGCCGTAGGCGGCTATTCCCTGGCAAATACTTCCCAATCCGGGTCCTTGAAGAAGGCGTCGTGCAGGGCGCGGACGGCTTTGGGAACGTCGTCTTCCGTGACCACGAAGGTGATGTTAATTTCCGATGCACCCTGGGAGATCATGCGCACGTTGACGTCGGCGGCGGCCACGGCGTTGAAGACCTGCGCGGCGACGCCCTTGATTTCGCGGATATTTTCGCCCACCAGGCAGACGATGGCATTGCGTCCGGAGAGCTTCACGTCGCAAATCTTCTCAAGGTCGGCCACCAGCGCGGGGATGGCGTCATTGGAGTCGATGGTGATGGAGATGCTGACTTCCGACGTGGTGACAACATCGACGGGGCAGCGATGGCGGTCGAATACCTCGAAGATGCTGCGCAGATATCCATGCGATCCCAGCATGCGGGTGGCGGTGATGTCGAGGATGGTGATGCGCTTTTTGGCGGCGATGGCCTTGAACAGGTTGCGGCAGCTCGGAGGACGCGCGGTGATGCGGGTACCCTGGTTTTCCGGGTTGCGGGAGTTGAGCACCAGCACGGGGATGTCCTTCTGCACCGCGGGCAGCACGGTGGAAGGATGCAGCACCTTGGCGCCGAAGTAGGCGAGTTCGGCGGCTTCGTCGAAGCCAATGGACTTGATGCGCAGGGCATCGGGACAAATCTTGGGGTCGGTGGTCTTCATGCCATCGACGTCGGTCCAAATCTCGATCGCCCCGGCGTCAAGCGCGGCGCCGATGATGGCGGCGGAGAAGTCGGAGCCACCCCGCCCGATGGTCGTGGGGATGCCATCGACGGTGGAGCCGATGAAGCCGCCCATTACCGGGACTCGCGGATTGGAGTCGTTGAGCATGGGCGCGAGGCGCTTCACCAAACGTTCGTTGGTTTCGTCGAACAGGGGAACGGCCTTGCTGAAGCTGTTATTGGTGACGATGCACTGGCGGGAGTCCACCATCTCGGCGTTGAGGCCGCGTGAGCGGAAGGCCGCGGCAACCAGCTTGCTGGACATGCGTTCGCCGTATCCGGCGACGTTATCCATGGTGCGGGGGGTGAGCTCGCCCACGGCCGCAATACCGCGCAGCAGATCGTCCAGGGCATTGAAGTCGGCATCGAACTCGGCGCGAAGCTGGGCGGAGCCGCCACTCCCGAGCAGCTCGGAGGCGGTGGCGTGATGGCGGTCGCGAATGCCACGCGAGAGTTCGAGGGCGGTTTTGACGTCGCCCTTGCCGGCTGCCTGAGACATGGCGAGAAGCTGGTCGGTGATGCGCGCCATGGCGCTGACGACAACGACAGGGCGCTGCTCAAGGCGGCTGCGGACGATGCTGGCGGCGCGGTCAATGGCAACGGCATCCTCTACCGAGGTGCCGCCAAATTTCATAACAATCATGTTCGGGCTCTGGTCCTGATTCCTGTTCGAGATGGTGCTGCGTGGTGCTGTTTTTCGCGGGTTCCGGCGCTAACTCTTTCCTAGTCCCCTATATATCCCTGGGCTTTCAGCAGTTCGGCGTTAAGCACCGCGGCTCCAGCGGCTCCGCGAATTGTGTTATGCGAGAGCACGGTGAACTTCCAGTCAAGCAGGCCGCAGGGGCGGACGCGTCCCACGCTTACGGTCATGCCCGCGCCACGATCGAGATCGAAGCGCGGTTGTGGCCGGTCGGGGGCGGTATCGTAAACCAGTGGATTGGCAGGCGCAGAGGGCAAATGCAGCTCCTGCGGTAGGGCCCGGAAGCCTCGCCATGCGGCGATTATCTGCTCGGCCGTAGCCGTATGGGAAAGCTTCACGGAGATCGATTCGGTATGTCCGTCTTCCACCGCGACCCGGTTGCACTGCGCGCTCATGCCGAACTCCGCGGAATGGAC
>DASZRZ010000127.1:0-2162 GCA_035548935.1 Terriglobales bacterium | reverse complement strand
TCAAAAACATGGATTGGGTGTCGGACGTCACCTCCGGCGCGTACCGTACCTGGATCGCCAAAAATTACACAGTTCGCGGGTAAACGAGATGAGAAAGGGAATCATTCTGGCGGGAGGCGCAGGCACGCGCCTGTATCCGGTTACGCAGGTAGTGTCCAAGCAGTTGCTGCCTATCTACGACAAGCCGATGATCTATTACCCGCTCACCACGTTGATGCTGGCCGGCATCCGTTCCTTCCTGATCATCTCCACCCCGCAGGACACGCCGCGATTCAAGGAACTTCTGGGAGATGGGTCGCATTGGGGGCTTAGCCTGGAATATGCCGTCCAGCCCAACCCGGGGGGGCTGGCGCAGGCTTTTCTGATCGGCGCGGAGTTCGTGGGCGATAACCCCAGCGCGCTGGTTCTGGGCGACAATCTGTTCTACGGCCATGAGCTTTCGAAGCTGGTGGCGCGGGCCAACGAACGAACGGAAGGGGCGACCGTGTTTGCGTATGCGGTTGCGGATCCGGAGCGGTATGGAGTGGTTGAATTCGACGGCAACGGCCGCGCCATCAGCCTGGAAGAGAAGCCGAAGGCTCCCAAATCACGCTATGCGGTAACGGGACTTTATTTTTACGATAATTCCGTTGTGAGCCTGGCCCGCGCACTGCGGCCTTCGCCGCGCGGCGAACTGGAAATTACCGACCTGAACCGGAAATACCTGGAGATGAACCTGTTGGATGTTGAGGTGATGGGCCGCGGCTTTGCCTGGCTGGATACCGGTACGCACGAATCGCTGCTGGACGCCTCTCAATTTATCGAAACCGTTGAGAAGCGCCAGGGCCTGAAGGTGGCGTGCCCGGAGGAGATTGCATACCGTCTGGGTTATATTGATGCCGGACAGCTGAGCAGCCTGGCCGCTCCCATGAAAAACAGCTATGGCAGTTATTTAATGCAGGTCCTTGAAGAGAGGGTTTTCTAATGCCGGCTTCTGCCCCGGTGGTGAAGGAATTGCGCGTTACTCCGGCCTCGTTGCCGGAGGTGTTGATTGTTGAGCCGGCTGTGTTTCGCGACGACCGGGGGTTCTTTCTCGAAAGCTATAACCAGACGGCGATGGAGCGCGCCGGGATTACCGCCCGTTTCGTGCAGGACAACCATTCGCGGTCTTCGCGCGGCATATTGCGCGGGCTGCACTACCAGCTTGCACCCCATGCCCAGGGGAAGCTGGTCCGGGTGGTGAGTGGAGAGATTTTCGATGTGGCGGTGGATGTTCGCCGCGGCTCCAGCACCTTCGGACGATGGGTGGGGATCAATCTCTCCGCCGAGAACTTCAAAAGTGTGTGGATTCCCACCGGCTTTGCCCACGGTTTCATGGTGTTGAGCGATACCGCGGACGTGCTCTATAAGACCACGGACTTCTATGCTCCGGAGTGTGAGCAGACGCTGTTCTGGGACGATCCCGCGATTGGCATCGATTGGCCTCTACGAACAGAGGTCGTTCTCTCACGGAAAGATCAGGCTGGGCGTCTACTGGCAGACGCTGAGGTCTTCGCGTAGCTGCATGTTGCGCATCCTGCTTACCGGCGCTACCGGACAGGTCGGATGGGAGCTGCGAAGAAGTCTCTCTCCGCTGGGAAATATTGTGTCTCCCTCGCGGGCCGAACTCAACCTGTCGGACTCGGACAGCATTCGCAGCTCAGTCAACGCCGTACGTCCCCATTTGATCGTCAATGCCGCGGCATACACGGCCGTGGATCGCGCCGAATCCGATTATGAAGCTGCACTCCAGGCCAACGGCGCGGCTCCGGGCGTGCTGGCCGAAGAGGCCCGGCGCATCGGCGCCGCACTCATTCACTACTCCACGGATTACGTCTTCAATGGCCGGGCTGTAGCGCCTTACAAGGAAGACGATCCGGTCGACCCGGTCAATGCATACGGGCGCAGCAAGCTGGCGGGAGAACAAGCCATTGCTAGCGCGGCGGACGCTTACCTTATCCTGCGCACCTCGTGGGTGTACGGGCCGCGCGGCCATAATTTTCTGCTTACCATGCTGCGGCTGGGTGGGGAGCGTCCGGAGTTGCGGATTGTGGCCGATCAGGTGGGCTCGCCGACATCGAGCAGGGTGCTGGGCGACCTGACGGCTCTCATGGTCTCCCAAATGATTGCGGGCAATCCTCGAT
>DASZRZ010000126.1:0-1974 GCA_035548935.1 Terriglobales bacterium | reverse complement strand
CCCGCATCCGGATGGCAGCGCGGGGTTCCGCCTGATCGTAGGCACAGATTCGTCCCGCCGCTTCCTTCCCAAACGAGGCTGCCCAGCGCTGCACCAGCCAGAGCGGATGCGCATAGAGTTCCGCCAGGTCGGCGACCATCTTCTCGTGAGTGACCGCCGTAGCAATGGCGGCGGGCTGAATGAGCGCGGGATTGTCCGCTAGCTTCCGCAGAACGGCATTCACCAGGCCCATGGCGGATTGCTTGCGGGCGCGCTTTACCAATTCCACACTTTCATTCACCACGGCGTGATCGGGAACGCGGTTGAGGAAAGCGAGCTGAAACGCGCCGATCCGCAAAGCCATCAGGACTTCGAGATCGAGGCGGGCAATCGGTTGGGAGACAAGCGGAGCAACTACGGAATCCAGCCGGGACCGCCAGCGCAACACACCCATAACGATCTGCGTGCAAAGGGCGCGATCCGCAACCGAGAGATCATCCAAACGGCTGGAATGCAGCAGTTCGGTGGCATAGGACTCCTCCCGCTCCACGCGGAGCAGGATGTCGAAGGCTGTAGTTCGGGCCGGAGAGATCATTGGCGCAGTCGCTTCAGCGGCCTTCAACGCCATGGCCATAACCTTGATAATTCATTGGACAGGCTCCATGGCGCTTATCCGGAGAGCAATATAAGAGTACCTCATCGGCCCAAGCCACTTTTTTACGCCGGCTTTTTTTACGCGCTGGAAAGACACGGCTGGTAAGATTTCCCCGAATCTCTTATGTGCCACGATATGAAAGGCGTCCGCCGCTCCGTGGTTTGCCGTTTCTTCTGTATTGTGGCTCTTAGCTTCGCCACTACGGTCCCTGCCGGGGCCGCACAGGCCGCAAAGAGTGAACCCGCAAAGGCTTCCAAAGCTGCTTCCAGAGAACCTGACTCCAAACCTGAGTCCAAACAAGAAAAGCAGCGCCGCGAGCAGATATCCAAAAATATTCAGCAAATACTCTCCGATCCTCTGGCAGACCGCTCCTTTTGGGGGATACAGGCGGTTTCTCTGGATACGGGCCGCGTCCTCTACGAGTTCAATTCCGGCAAACTCTTCACCCCGGCATCGAATACCAAGCTCTTCACCACCGCCGCCGCGCTGGCTCTTATCGGGCCCGCTTACCAGTTCCGCACCACGGTTGAGACCACCGGCGCATTGGATCGCTATGGCCGCGTCAATGGAGACATTGTTCTCGTGGGCCGGGGCGACCCCAATCTCTCCGGGCGCGTGCTGCCGTACCACTCTGCAACCGGAGGTTCAACCTCGCCGCAGTGGGTGCTGGAAGACCTGGCCGATCAGCTTGTGCAGAAAGGCGTAAAGTTCGTTGACGGCAGCGTCATTGGCGACGACTCGTTCTTCGCCTTCGAGCGCTACGGGGAAGGATGGTCGCAGGAAGACGCCGTATGGGAGTGGGGCGCGCCGGTCTCTGCCCTCACATTCAACGACAACTCCGTGCTGGTCACCCTCCAACCCGGAGACCACCCCGGAGACAAGGCATTCGCAAGCGTTACACCCTTCTCCGAGCTCTTCCAGATCGACAATCGCGTGGTCACCACGCCCGCCGGCACCGGTCCGGCCAGAGTCGCTCTGGCCCGAGAGCCTGGGTCCAATCTCCTGAGCATCTCGGGCAGCATTCCCGCTGGCGACTCCGGTCTCTCCTACTCCCTGGCCATTAACGATCCCGCGGAATTTGCGGCGCAAATCTTTCGCGCAATTCTCGTGCGAAAAGGCATTGTGGTTTATGGCAGCTCACGCGCCCGCCATGCCGCCCCCGCGGGTATTCCGGCACCTCAGGCATATCAAACTCCCGGAGGCGGCGACGCCAGCGCTCATGCTCCATTGCCTTTCATGGTTCTTGCGACCCATGAATCGCATCCCCTCGCGGAGGATCTGACCATCATTAACAAGGAGAGCCTGAACCTCCACGCGGAGATCATGCTTCGCCTGCTGGG
>DASZRZ010000125.1:0-5704 GCA_035548935.1 Terriglobales bacterium | reverse complement strand
TGCGAATGGAGAGAGATTGCTCATTGTCGTCAACGCAGAGAATGGTTCTTTTCAGCTTCATTTTTAATTCATTCCAGGCCGGTTGTGAGCCAGTGAATCGGGTGCGCTTCCGCAGAAAAAACGCGAATGCTTTTTTGCAGTGTACGCCGGATCGTAAATTGCCTCGCGGATTATTTCGAGGTGAAGTGACGGAATCCTATGAGAGGAGAAGGACCTTGTAAAGTAGCTCCGGCGCCAATACTTCTTCCATTCATGCCCGAAAAGAGTGCACCCTGCGTTTGGAGCCCTGCTGGCTGCGGATTTGGGAATCCATGGGCGTGTTCTACGCGGAGATTTTCCGGCGGCAGTCAAAAATCGCACGCGCTCGGTTTGCGTATCCGGTAATCATCCAGTCATCATTTCAACCCAGCAGTCATTTCAATCCAGCAATCAATGCCTGACAACTCCCGGCCCGGTTTTGCATTCCAATGTTGATTTGCGGAGGAAAAATCGTGAAAGGTTTTTTGGCAGGTTTTGGCGTGGGGATTGGTTTGGGATTTTTTTTTGCTCCCATGAAGGGCGATGAGGCCCGGGAAACCATCGCTACCAGGAGCGGCGAGATCGCCGATTCAGCCCGGGAGTTGGCCGCTGCCTCCCGCGAGCAGTACGAACAAATCCGTGGCCGCGCGGGAGATGTGGTGGAGGCCTTGAAAGGCGATGCCGCGCGAGGAGATTCTCCGCCAAGGCCAAGGCGTGGACGTAAATTGCACACAACCGGGGAGGATTTTATGAAGGGCAAAGAGAATGCCGCCAGGGATATTCCGAAAGCGAGCGGAGCCGGCCACGAATATGTGCACGAAGAAACCGGCAGCAGCCGCGATCCCGAGGAGCGTCCCGTGGACGTGGCGGATAAAGAAGGACTTCGCGAGAAGATGATGGATAAGACGCTGGCTGACTCATTTCCCACCAGCGATCCCCCGTCTTCCATCCCAAACCCGGAAGAAGACGATTCGCTTGTCGCCCAATCGCAGAAACTAGCGGAAGCCGGGTAATTGTCTGAGGGGTTTTGCCCTACAAAGGGGGGAGGGGAGGGAGGACAAGAAGGAGGCAGCGTTGGTGCCTCTTCATTTCTACGTCCTCCCTGCCTTGGCACCGCAGCCATGCGTTGCTTTGGCGATACTCATATAGATACAGCCGTACTGCGCTCCGCACAATTCCCCATCGGAACTACCGGAATTGGCTTAGCCTGAGAGGCTATGCGTTTTCCGCAGATCTGTTTTAAAAAATAACGGCAATTTTGAAATTAAAGCCAAATTTACAGCCATTTACGGCATTCCGGTTCTCCATTACCAGGCTTCATTTAGAATCCGATTCAGACTCCCGATTTAGAATCCCGGGTAGAGTCCCCGATCGTCTCTTCTGGCAGCTGGTCGCATTCCTCATGGGAAAGATTCACGTTCTTTCGGAAAACGTCGCCAATCAGATCGCAGCCGGCGAGGTGGTGGAGCGTCCGGCCTCGGTCGTAAAGGAATTGCTCGAGAACTCAATCGATGCTGGTGCGCGCCGGATCCGTATTAACGTCGAAGCTGGAGGCAAGAAACTAATCCAGGTGATCGACGATGGTTGCGGCATGGTTCGCGACGATGCCCTGCTTTGCTTCGAGCGGCACGCCACCTCCAAGATTCGCAATGCCGAAGAGCTGTTAAGCGTGGCGACGCTGGGATTTCGCGGCGAGGCGCTGCCCTCGATCGCATCGGTTTCCAGGCTGCGCCTGGAGAGCCGTTCTGTGGAAGAAGATTCCGGCACGGTGGTGGAGATAGCAGGCGGGAGAATCCTGAACGTCGAGGAGGCCGGGCTGCCGCCGGGCACCTCGATTTCCGTGCGTGATCTTTTTTTCAACACTCCGGCTCGCCGCAAGTTTTTGCGGGCAGAATCAACCGAGTTGTCGCAGATTGCCTCGCTGGTCACGCACTATGCGCTGGCGCATCCCGATAAACATTTTGAACTTCACTCCTCCACCAACGCCATGCTGATCGCGCCTCCGGTTGCCGGCCACCGGGAGCGAATCTACCAGGTGTTTGGGAATGAGACGCTGCAGCAGCTGATCTCGCTGGCGGCGGTGATGCCCCTGGCGCGCATCGGCATACCGCAGCCTCCGCCGTGGGCCCGCAAGAGGGAAGGCGATGATCTTGAAGCGGAAGAGCCCACCCCCGGGGAGCTTCGTTTGCGTGGCTTTGTCTCCAAGCCGGAGATACAGAAGCTCAATCGCAATTCTATTTTCGTGTTCGTCAATGGCCGTCTGATCCGCGACCGGCTGATTCAGCACGCGTTGACCGATGCCTACCGCAATATCCTTCCGCCAACGGTTTTTCCGGTGGTGCTGCTCTTTCTGGAGATGCCCTCTGCGGAAGTCGACGTGAATGTGCATCCATCGAAGGTCGAAGTACGTTTTCGCCAGCAGAGCGCGGTGCATGACTTTGTGCGGGATTCAGTGCGCGCAACATTGATGAAAGCCCGTCCGGCACCCCACTTCGCCGTGGAAATCGCCGCTCATCCCACGGCGTCCCAGGCCCTTTCTCCCGGAGCCATGGGAGGGAATGGGGCTGGCGGATTCCAGCCATTCCAGGAGGGTGAGGGCCAGCCGGGCATGAATCAGGAGGGCGAGACGTTTGCGCTTCGGGCGCCGTCTCCGCCCGCAATGGAGCAGCGTCTGGAATTTACCTCGGCGCTTAATCTTGACGCCAATGCAGCCCGCTCCGTGCCAGGTTGGGGTTCCGCACTGCTGGAGCCCGGTGGTGCAGCCTCCGTGGGCCTTGCCGAGTCGATTCCCGATAGTGGCTGCGCGCCTCCTGTGGATTCCACGGTGTACGGTGATCAGGACACCGAGGGCGAGGGGCTGAACTCCTTGGCAACCCTGCGTCCGCTGGGGCAGGTGAGGGAATCTTTTATTCTCGCCGTGAACGATGAGGGGCTTTGGATCATCGACCAGCACGTTGCCCACGAGCGTGTGCTCTTCGAGAAGGTACTTCGCCAGCGCGCGGTGGATCAGGTGGAGACTCAGCGCCTGCTGATGCCCATGGTGGTGGAGCTTACCCCCGGCCAGCAGGCTGTCTTTGCCGAGCTTTGTGATGAGCTGCAACGCAATGGATTCGAAGTTGAGCCCTTTGGTTCGCGCACTGTGGCCGTGAAAACATCGCCCGCCGGAATCGACGCGGTACAGATCGAGCGCATGTTGCACGAACTACTTACCCAGTTCGAGCGCGAAGAGCAGGTTTTGAATATCGAGATCGTCCGCCGCCGTATCGCGGCCAGCATTGCCTGCCACGCGGCGATCAAAATCAATACTCCACTGGATGCCGGTAAGATGGAGTGGCTGCTCAAGGAGCTAGCCCGCACCGAGTGTCCCATGTCGTGTCCGCATGGCCGTCCCGTCGTCTTGCGGTATTCTTTGCAGGAGATTCAGCGCGCCTTCAAGAGAATTTGACGCGGGAAGTTACGAGGCGCACTTTCATTCAGCACTGTCCTTTCTATGACCGATCAGGAACTCCAGGATTTACGTAAACAAAAGTGGCATCTCGATGGCGGCGCAATTCGCACGCAGGAAGATGCGCGCGGATTTATCGAGAGCGTAGGTTTTTGCCTCATGTACCCCGTCCCGCGGCAGGAGATGCGTACTCCCGCCCTGCTCCCCACATTCATGGGGGCCTGGGCGGGCACGGAAGAAAAGCTGCCGACCTGGCAGCATGCTTTCACCGATCCTCGGGCGCAAGAGGCCACGGAGATGATGATCCGCCTGCTACGGGAGCGGGCGGCCTTCGAAGCGAACCTGTTTGGGGAAAGCAACCTGCTGATTGCGGCTTCGATCTTTCCATTTTTTTACGGTCTCACGGGCGACCGCAATCCCCGCCAGAAGCCCAAGCCGGGCGTTCACTACGATTATTCCCCGCTCGCCCGGGATGCGTTTGAGATCATCCGCCGCCAGGGTCCCATCTCGCGGAGCAAGTTGCAGGAGGCCCTGGGCGGCGATGTATCCAGCGCGGCGCTGGACCGTGGCTTGGGGGAGCTGTGGTCGAAGCTGCGGATTACGCGCGTGGACTACAAGCCGCAGGAGGGCGCTTTTTGGGACGCGCTTTACCGCTGGGCTCCGGAACCGGTGCGGGAAGGCATTAATATGTCCTTGGCGGAAGCCTTGTCGGCGCTGGTATCGAAGTACCTGGATTGCGTGGTGGCCGCGGAGTTGGGTGAGGTGGAAGACTTCTTCTCCCACCTGGTGGCGCGATCCAAAGTGAAAGAGGCGGTGAATGCTTTGATTGCGGCCCGTGAGGTTTCTTTCGTGCACCTTGGCAGCCGCACGCTGATTCAACTCACCCCTCCCCGTGCTTCCGTCCCTCGCCGGGTGGGCGCATAATAGTGGGACAATTACTGAACATGAACGCATCCGGGAAGAAGCTCATCATCGCCATTGACGGGCCTGCGGGAGCGGGCAAGAGCACCATTGCCTCTCGCCTTGCACGCAAGCTCGGCTACCTGAATCTTGAAACCGGGGCAATGTACCGGGCCCTGGCGCTCAAAGCCATAGAAACCGACAGCTCTTTCGATGAAGAGGACGCTTTGCTCGAGCTGGCCCGCAGTTCGCGCATTGAGTTGGAGCCCAAACTCGACGGCAACCGCGTATTGCTGGATGGCATGGATGTTTCCGCCCGGGTGCGTGAAGCCGACGTTTCCCAGGGAGCCTCGCGTGTCTCGGTGCATCCGGCGGTGCGGGAGTGGATGGTGGAGCGCCAGCGTGAGCTGGGAGCGGGCGGAGGCGTGGTGATGGAAGGGCGGGACGTGGGAACGAAAATCTTCCCCGATGCCGACGTAAAGATTTTTCTCGATGCCGCTCCCCACGTGCGGGTCGCGCGAAGATTAAACCAGGAGCAGGGCGCCACGGCTTCCGCCCTTGCGGCGGAGATAAGCGAACGGGATAAGCGGGACCGCTTGCGGGCGGCCTCCCCCTTGGTTCCGGCAGCCGATGCCGTTGTTCTGGACACCAGCAATATGAGTGTGGGCGATGTTGTGGGGTGTATCGAAGAGATTATTTCCAGCACGTCTCAGGCTTTGCCGCGGCGCTCGACCGACGGCAATTAGCGGCACTTTCTACGCCAGTTTGGCCTGTATTGTCCGTAACAGGTCTTTCGACCACAGATTTTTTGGTGTTAACAAATACTGATCCGTCACGGAGTCTGGCGGCGACAGCACGATTGTCCGGATACCTGTGCTCACGATCTGGATGTCGTGCACCAGTTGTTCCTGTTCCGCTTCCGGAAAAGTCCAGCAGACTACCATGGCGTCAAAGTGATTGGATGCCGCTACCAGTATCGCCTGGTGCCGGTTCCTTGCCAGTGCAACTCTGAATCCTGTACGGGTTAAAAAAGTGGCTCTCGTGGCCAGCAGCCCGGCATCGCTTCCAACGCAGAGAATCTTAATGCGGCGCAACATGGAGACCTCCAGGGTTATTCCAGACATTCTGCGGGGAAATCTGTGCGGCGGCACGGCGGCAGATCACACATCCGTGTGATCTGCCTCACAGTTTTTCGTTCGTCGGCAGGCGATCCTCAGGGTGCGGAGGGTTGCGATGAAGCAGTTAGCTCATCAAACCGGGGTCAGCATCAAGAACATCCTGGTTCCCACGGATTTTTCGGAGTACTCGGAGATGGCGATCCGGTCGGCCCGTACCCTGGCC
>DASZRZ010000124.1:0-3054 GCA_035548935.1 Terriglobales bacterium | reverse complement strand
CGGGGTTGCAATCTTTGCTTCCCGGCTTAAACGCACCTTGGTTCCGTCGGCAATCAGGGCGTTTGCAGGCGGTCCCTGGAAGAAGGAGTATCCGGGACGGTCTCTCCAGGCGGAGGGGCCCGCGACCTTCCGGCCTGCCTTCAGTGTGGCTTCCTTGATTGCGGTAGCCAGCGCTTCATACTCGGGATCGCCCTGCTTTTTGCCGGAGAAGCTGCCCAGATCGCCGCTGGCGACAAATACCACATCGACTCCAGGCACGGAGGCGATCTTGTCGGCCATGGCCACTCCCGCCGGGTTCTCGATCATAGCCACGATCATGATGTTGTCGTTGGCCGTCTGGCGGTAGTCGGCTCCACCCCACAGTTCACGCGCCTGCGCGCTGCCCGAACTGCGCCTTCCGGTCGGTGGATACTTGGCGAACTTGACCGCATTCTGGATTTTATCCAGCGTATCCACCATGGGGATAATGATTCCCAGCGCCCCAATATCGACCGCCTTCTGGATGTCCCCCTCGGTTGCATCCGGGACGCGGATAAAAGGGATCGCGGCCGCGCCTCTGCAACGGCCGATCATCTTGGCCGTTTCATCATAGGTCAGGCTGCTGTGCTGCATCTCGATCCACAGGAAGTCCCATCCTGCGTTGGCCATCGCGCAGTACATATCTTCGGAATAGCTATCGATGGTTCCACCGAATACCTGCTTGCCTTGTGCCAGCTTGGTTTTGACGGTGTTGTAGACCTTCGGGTTCGGCTCGGAATATGCTGCTGAAGTTGTGAGCGCGAGCATCGCGCAGATCATGATTGAGTGTGTCAATCTTCGGTACATTGCGGTCTCTCCTATTGGGGCACTCTGGAAAACTTTATATTGCGGAAGGAGCGCGCAGATGAATTTCCCCGCATGCTCTCTACAGGTATGTTGACTCTCCAGTTGTTGCTGCGTCGAGAATAGTACCACCGTTGTCAAGGTTATAACGAGTACTATGAGGCGCGGCGCGGCAAATCGGCGCGGTAATTCCTCGCTGTAATTCTGCACTTTAATTAAGGGGCTTCAATTAAGGCTCTTCCGTTGGCTCTTCCGTTCGGCTTTCAATTTGGTTTCAATGGAAACACACCAAACCTTCTTTGGATTCCCATTAGGCCAGAGGCATCCATGGCAATGGGGAGGCTTTGGCCATAGGTCGTTGTAATCCAGTCTTTTGGCGGCAATTCTTAGCTTTATTTCTCAATCCTTTCTTTTCCGGAAACCTTAAGCCTGCGAAAGGAATCTTATGTTTAGAAGGAGTTCAGGGCCTGTACTTCCAGCCTGTTCTTCCATGGAGAACGACATGAAAAAATATGCACTTCTGGTTCTTGCCCTGATTGTTGTCACGGCAGCCTCAGCTCAAACCCCACAGCGCCCACCCAGCCGGGCCGGGGAAGAGCGCCTGATCCGTGAAGTCCGCCACGAGCTGGTTACCCTTCCTTTTTATGGTGTTTTTGACAACCTGGCTTACCGGGTGGAAGGAAATACTGTCACGCTGGTTGGACAGGTACGGAATCCCAAGCTCAAATCGGATGCGGAAACGGTGGTGAAAAGAATCGAGGGCGTGGACAAGGTCGTGAATCAGTTGGAAGTTCTCCCCACCTCCATTGCAGATGACCAGATCCGTCTCGCCGCCTACCGGAGCATCTACGGACGGTCGCCGCTGGACCGCTATGCCATGATGTCGGTCCCCCCGATTCACATCATTGTGAAGGGAGGGCGCATCACACTGGAAGGCTTTGTCAACAACTCCGGCGACAAGGCCATGGCAGAAGCGCGTGCCCGAGCGGTCCCCAGCACCTTCGGCGTGACCAATAACCTGCAAACCGATACCGACAGCAAGCAGAATGCGCAGCCAGCGAAGAAGTAACGCAAATGTATCTGGCCCCGTGACGGGCCGTGACGTATCTCCCACAACTTTCAGCGCCGCCAGCGGAGAAATGGCGGCGCTTTCTTAATTCTGCTCTTCCTTGTTTCCCCATCTACGATTCCGCATCTAAAAAATCATCTGACTGCAAGAGGTGGGGCGTTCGCTGCTCTGGTTGGGCGGCTGCATTTCCCATGGAGAAGCCGTTGATTTTTCGCACAGCCTGGTATTTGTTGTTTCTGCCCTTTCTGTCCGTGATGGTCCCCCCGGCTTTTGCCCAAACGGCCAGCCCTGCCGTGGGGAACCGCTCTGCTGCTTCGACGCGGCAAAAGGTGGCTGGACCGAGGCAAAGCGCCCCTCCTGTTTCTCCGCAGGAAATGAAGTTGCGTACAAAGTTTGTGATGGATGTTGTTGAATCCGCAGTGGCTTTGCCGCAGAGCGATTCCCAGGATCGCCTACGCGTGCTGGCCTCGGCAGCGGGCGTGGTGGGAGGCATTTCTCCGGCCAAGGCGAGGATGTTTGCCCGTGAGGGAATACAACTGGAGATGCGTCTGATCTCTTCCGGCCAGACTCCGGCGGTTTCTCTACTCCAACAGGGGCCGGTTGATTGCCCCCTGGCGCAGGAGTTTGTGGATACGATACCGCTCGCGTCCGTTCCCAGGGCTGAGCAGTCCATCATCGGGGCGCTGACGGCCTGCCAGTCGCAGACACTGGACTCCATCAAGCGCAAACTCAGAGATGCCCTGAAGAACGGAATCATCGCGCCGCGAGCCTTGCTGGCCGTTATCGATGTGGTGGGAGTGAAGACCCAATGGTCCGCGGAGAGCTTTGCGGAGCTGTTCAACTCGCTGCCCAAGGATGCCGAAAACTTCAAAACCGAGGCTCCTAACTTTGCCGCCATGTTTGCCCGCGTAGCCAGGGAGATCGAGCCCTCCGCCGCGCGCGCCTCCGGCTTGAATTTTCTGGAATGGCTGGGGCGCTTGCCGGAGAGTGACGAGCGCTCGCTGGCCGTGAATATCGCCAACAGCGTCCTCAAGGAAGTACTGGGGGAAGAGAAGTACCGCGAGGCCTTGAGCAGCAATGTGATGGCCATGGGGGTAGCTCAGAGCGCGGGAAAATCCGCCAATATCCGGCACAACGACGAGGAAAGCGTTTCTGTTATGCGG
>DASZRZ010000123.1:0-15159 GCA_035548935.1 Terriglobales bacterium | reverse complement strand
AGGGACCAGGGCCGCGACGGAATCGACCACGAGCACATCGATGGCGCCGGAGCGCACCAGAGCCTCGGCGATTTCCAGTGCCTGCTCGCCATAGTCGGGCTGGGAGACCAGAAGGTTATCGACATCGACGCCGAGTTTCTTAGCGTAAGCGGGGTCGAGGGCGTGCTCGGCGTCAACGAAAGCGGCCATGCCACCCATCTTCTGAGCCTCGGCGACCACCTGCAGGGCGATGGTTGTTTTGCCGGAGGATTCCGGTCCGAAGATTTCGATGACGCGCCCGCGAGGGAGTCCGCCGACTCCGAGGGCGGCGTCGATGGAAATGGCACCGGTGGAGATCACGGAAACGGGAAGGATGGCTTCCTTGTTGCCCAACCGCATGATCGAGCCCTTGCCAAACTGCTTTTCAATCTGGGCAAACGCCAGATCAATTGCTTTCGATTTCTCGTCAGCCATCTTTTGCTCCTGTGCTCCTGAGGTTCGTGAAGGCGCATTATATACAGCGGTCGCGGCAAATAGCGAATAAAAAGCGAATTAATGGTTTAACGGTAAATATCCCTTTACAACAAGTAGAAGAATATGCGAACATACTGCCATAGTCAAGAGGGTTTATGGCAAAGCGCAGAGGCAATTCGATACCCGGCCATCAGAAGTATACGATGCTGGACTTCCAGAATGAATTTCCAGACGACGATGCTTGCTTGAATCACATATTCAACGAGCGTTTCCCGGATGGCATTACCACTTGCGATAAGTGCAAAGTAGATCGTCGCCACTATCGCGTCCGTGGACGTACTGCCTTTGCTTGTGACCACTGTGGCAATCACATCTATCCGCTGGCGGGCACCATCTTTCACAAGTCCAGCACGTCACTGAAGATTTGGTTCTATGCGATGTACCTCATGGGTTCGACGCGTTGCGGAATCTCCGCGAAACAGATTCAGCGTGAAACCGGAGTCACCTACAAAACAGCGTGGCGCATGTTCAGACAGATTCGCACTCTCATGAGCGAGGAACTGTCATTGGAGGGAGAAGCCGCTGTCGAAGTTGACGAAACATATATGGGTGGTCGCCGTAAATATGGGCGTGGTCGCCCGATGGGTGGAGACAAAAAGAAACGCACCGTGATGGGAATGGTTGAGCGCGGCGGACGCGTCGGTGCTCTTTCGGTAGAGAATGCGAAGGGGTCAACTCTCCTAGGCAATATTCAGAAGCACGTCCTACCAGACACGATGATTTTCACGGACGAGTGGAAAGGATACGATGGCGTTAAGCATATGCCGGGGAAGAAATTCGGCCACAAGCGCATCAAGCATTCGTCTGGCGTGTACGTGAAAGGCAGCGTCCACACAAACACCCATCGAAGGATTCTGGTCGCTGGTTAAGCGAGGAATCGGCGGAGTGTATCACTCCGTTTCACAAAAATATTTGCAGTCGTATTTGAATGAATATTCGTACAGGTATAACAGGCGGGATGCGAAGGAACCAATGTTTACTTCGCTTTTGGATGAGGTTTCAAGGCGGGCGTTTTAATCGCCCGCTTCAGTAGCGATAGGAAGCTTTCACGCGTATAGCCAGCGGCATCTTCTTCCTTCTTGGCGGTCGGTTTTGGATGCTTCGGCACTGTCTCTCCGTTAAGGAGAGTATGAGCCGATGTGGTGCGAAGAGTCAATACAAGCCACTTGACCGGGATGCTAATATTCATGGTTCTCTGGGCATCAACCCCTCAATGCTGAAGAACAAGCCAATCCGAATGCCGGGTCAAGCACTGGCCGACCTGCCGACCTATACGATTCCGGAAGCCGCTACTTTTCTAGCGATGAGGCCGAGTCGCCTGTTCGAGTGGTATTCCGGCGACACCCCGATTCTAAAAGCATCGGGACGTATTCGTAACATTGCTCTGCTTTCATTCCGCGATCTTGAGGAAGCCTACAAGATTTATCTACTTCGCACCCAGCACGAAAAATCACTTCAGTATCTCCGCATTGCTTTTAAGGATGCGAGGGAGAAGTCCGGTAGCGAACATCCTTTGCTCACGCACGAAATTGACGTGATGAAACGCCTTGCACTAATACTTCCTGGACGTGGCGGACGCAAACGGAAAGCGGTAACTCTGGGCGATCCATCCGTTCCGGATTACATCCCAGAAGTCGTGAAATCTTGGGGAGTGCGAATCTCCAAACAGAAGCATGAGATTTTCCCGTGGCGATATGCCGCTGAAGATAACCAAAGTACTCCGGTATCCATGAATCCTGAAGTAATGTCGGGTCGCTTAGTGCTGACAGGGACTCGCATACCAGTGAACATGATTTGGGGTCGTAAGCTCGCTGGTGAGGATGTGGAAGCGATAGCCAATGACTATCGCATTGACCCGCATCAAGTCCGACAAGCACTGGCGCACATTGACCAAACCCTACCAAAGGTGGCATGAGGATTGCATAGTATTTCTCGATGATTGCTTTGCGAGCGACAAAGCCATCGAGATACTAAAGCCCTACTTTTCTCTGAAAGATTTTAGAGTGGAATTTCCCGGAGAGCGTAGAGGGAAAGAGAACGGCGTTAAAGATAAGCCCGTTATAGAAAAATGTCACCGGAATAAATGGTTGCTTTTGACTCAAGATCACGACATGGGAAACACCCATGTAGAAGACATCAAAGCCAACCCTCATATCTGTATTCTCGCTGCGGCACATAACGCAGCGACTCCCGAAGAGTACATAAAGTGGATACAGGCGGTGGTCAAACTTCGAGCAACCATCCTTCGCTACTACAAGAAAAAAGACAGACCGTGGTTCGCCACCTTCACTATCGAAGGGAACATTTCAAGTTTCAGAACCATTACAGCCCAGCACTCTACCCGGCGAACCAAGAAAAAGTAGTTACTTGTTCAGAGGGGATATTTACCGGTTTAACATCATTAAACGCGGAGGCGGGGAGGCTCCCCGCGACGATAAAAGCAGATTCCTCGCTGCGCTCGGAATGACACGGGTTTCTCTCAGAACACCATCTCGCGGACCACATCCTGAAAGCGGGGATCGTTCAGGTAGGCCGCGAAGGAGGAGTCTTTGCGCGGGTCGGGGAAGGTTTCGCCCTGAGGAAGGTTTTCGCGCAGCTTCCAGCCCTGGCGAAGCTGCTCGAGGGCGGTGTCGAGCTGCTTTTTCTCCGCATAGACGCAGGCCAGATTGTAATGAAACAAGGGGTAGTCCGGGTCCTGCTGGATGGCTTCGGTGAGAACTTCCTGGGCGCGGTCGAGGCTCCCGCTGAGGCCGTAGGCCGAGCCCTGCTGGTTTTTGAGGGAGCGCAACTGCTGGGGGTCGAGGACGTGGCGATCCTTATCGGCGGCGATGGCGGCGGTATATTCCTGCGCCGCGGCAAGGAAGCGGCGGCCCACCATCATGAGGTCGCCGGTGAGGGCGTGAGCCTGGACGGATTGAGGATCTTCCTTGAGCACATCGCGGGCGAGCTTTTCGGCGCGGGCCATGTTGCCGGTGGCGTAGGCGTGCTCGGCTTCATGGAGTTTTTCCATGACTTTGGGGCTGGGAGCTTTCTGGCCGGCGGCGGAGAGGGCCGCCAGTAGAGTGCAGACGAAGATCCAGAATGAGCGCATAACTTTTGACATGGCAGGAAGCGTAGGCTCCAGCAAAATTAACACTTCAGCAGGCTGAATGTTTCAGCAAATTCAGCGTTCCAGCAATCAGCGTTTCAGTAAATCCACCGGCTCGCGAACATCGGTGACGCGGGCGAAGCAGCCTGCCAGCGAAGGATAGCGGCGGACGGTTTCCTCAAACATGGCATAGGCGGCGCGGCGATAGGACATGTGTCCGGCGGGGGTGGTGCGTAATTCAGCGATGTAAACCACCTCGGCGAAGTCCATTTTGAAAAGCGTGCGTTTGCGGTAGCCGAGGGGAAGGATGTAGTGCGAGGTAGCTTCGCCTTCAGAGCCGCCGGAGCGGTTGAGTTCTCCGGCGAGGGCAGCAGCGGATTGCGCGGCCTGCTGCATGGCGGCCTCATAGCGGGGCTCAAGACCAGCATCGCGAATTTCGCCGGGAATATCGAAGCCATGGAGGGCGGTGAACTCCTGACCGACCTGAACGCAGCGGCGGTGACGGTGCATGTCGCGAAAGCCGCCGATATCCATAAGGATGTCGAAGCGGAAGCGCTGCCCGGAGCAGAAGGCGCGGAGTAGCTCATCGTGGCGTCCACGGCTGGCGGTGCCGAGATCGATGATTTCCTTACGGCGGGCTTCGGGAAGGTCCTGCACATGGTCCCTGATCTGGCGGTAGGGGTAGTGGCAGTATTCGTACAGGAGGGTGGTGGCGAGTTCGACGTCCAGCGGCTCGTCTTCGAGGAGATCGACCACGGGAGCGGGGTTGACGGGAGCGCTGCCCATGAGAGAAGCGGCGGCCTGGGTGAGAGCGCGGCGCGATTCGAGGGCGTAAGGGCTGGGCTCGGCGTACTTGACCAGCGTAGGGGCGACGCGAACGTTCTTATATTGCTGGCCGGCGAAGGCGGCGAGATGAGGGTCGGAGTTTTGAGCGGCCTGGATGAGGTCGCGCCAGCTTTCCTCATTGATGTTGTAGGCGGGCTCGGTGGCGGCGAGCTTAAGGCGTTCGCCCAGCATGCGGATTTCGCCATAGCCGGAGGAGAGCAGGCGCGATATCTGGGTCTCAAGGGTGCGGGCATTGACGATCTGGCCGAGCGAGGTATTGGTGGCAAGCGGAAGCAGATAACGGGAGATGTCGAAGGCGCGCGCGCGAAGGGTGCGGTCGTAGACCTCGGGCTTCATGTCGGCGGGACAGGGCGTAGTACGGGCCAGCTCGCGGAACATGGCTTCGGAGAAGAAGGTGTATTCGCTGAACAGGGTGCGGATGGCCCGGTCGTAGGAGGCGGAAGCGGCACTGTTCCCGCCGAAGGCCGGGACGTACCAGCCACCTTTTTTGAAGTCCTGATAGCGGGTGGAGCGTTCCTGGCCGTCCCAGCGCTGCTCATCGACTACAGCGATGGCGGCGAGGATGGAGAGCTTTTCGATGGCGAGAGCGATGTGGGCAAGGTCGGCGATGGAGCGGTGGCCGTACTGGAAGTAGAAGGTGTTGAGGAACTTTTCGGCCTTCTGCCCGTTGATTTCGCGCAGGGACTCTTTCATGGAGAGGGCCGAGCGGGAGTACTTGGCCATGGCATAGGCGAGAACCTCGGGCTCGGCGCCATGCACGGCGAATACTTCGGTAGAGGAGGCTTCTTCCACCGGGGATTGAAGAGAAGTTACATCGGGAGAGGTTGAATCAGACATCGTGGCGGAATCCTATCGCAATCTCCGCCGTTCCGTCAGCAGTTGTTGATTGTGGTGGGAGCGGAGCCGGTTTTACCTCCGGGAGCGCAGATCGCCGAGGAAGAATCTGGCCAAGGGAAAGACTTGGGAAGAGGCGAATCATGAATACCGATGGCTGCAAAACATAAAATGACGGGCGGTCAGTCCGGGGGTAACTTTTTAGTTTATTTCGAATCCTGTAGTCTGGTTGAGAATCTTAGGTTTAGGACGATTTTATAAAAGGGGTCTGCATTGCCGGAGCAGCTTATTTCGGGCAAAAGGCGATTCCCAGGCAGCAAGGACAGGCGGAACGGCCATTTCATACATGATACGTAAAGCATTCATTCGATTAGGGATCATAGTGAGTTTCGCGGCCCCGGCGGCGCTGGGCCAGGGATATCCGGCATTCAGCTTCAGTTCTGACAACAAGGCAGCCACCACTACGTCCGTTAAAGAGCAGCCACGGTGGGAGACCCCGGCGGTTCCGGCGCGTATGCCGCAGGAGATGGCCATCCAAAGCTACCTTACGCGGGCGCGGCAGCAGATGACGGAGCTGGAGTCGTATTCGGACCTGACCGTGATCGAGGCGGAAATTCCTTCGAGCAAGCAGCGGGGACGCTACGAACTGCGGCGGACCTTCAGCGCGCCCAAATCGCTGGCCTTCAGCGCGGTTCAGTTTGTGGGCGACAATTTTGTGAAAAGCAACGTAATCGTGCGCCTGTTGCAGTCGGAAGTGGAGCACGTGCAGAAGCAAAAGGGCGCCGAGACGGCGATTGTGGACGACAACTACAAGTTCAAATTCAAGGAAGCGCAGCAGATCGATGGCCGGGCGGTGTATGCCTACGAAGTGAAGCCGCGCAAGAAACGCGTGGGACTGTTCAAGGGGCGCATTTATCTGGATGCCGCGAGCGGCAGCATCCGGCGGGCCGAGGGTGCGATGGTGAAATCGCCCTCGTTCTTCATCAAAAAGATTGAATTTGTGCAGGATTACGCCGACTTCAACGGCTTCAGCCTGCCGGTGCGGATACACTCGGTGAGCCAGACGCGGGTGCTGGGCGCCGCCATTGTGGATGTGCAGCATTCGGATTATCAGCCGCGAAGCCTTGCCCAGGTGCAGGCCGAACCCGGCGCGATGACCTCCTCACGGTAATTTACAGTTCGACAATCAACAATAAAGTTTGCGTTGGGTGACCCCTGGCCCGGTGCCAGGGGTGATTCAGCACGCTACGGCATTTCGCCTGCTTCTGCATGGATTGTCCGCCTCCGTCATTTTTCCAGGGACTGCGTTTTCAGGGACTGCGTCTCTGGGACCGCTCTCTGCAGACCACGGCATTCTTTCGTTTTCAGACTCACAGGGTGGTAGGCTGCGGGTGCCAGGGTTTCGAGGAGGGGTCGTATGCCTGCACTCATGGAACGCCATCGCACGGACCGGATCGGCTGGTTGAGAGCTGCCGTGCTGGGGGCGAACGATGGGATTGTTTCCACCGCGAGCCTGGTGCTGGGGGTTGCGGCGGCGCACGCGGCGCATAAGAACGTACTGCTGGCAGGGGTGGCGGGACTGGTGGCGGGATCGATGTCGATGGCTGCAGGGGAGTATGTATCGGTTCACTCACAGGCGGATACGGAAGAGGCGGAGCTGGAAGTAGAGCGGGCGGAACTGGAAGCGGACTATCCCGGAGAGCGCCGGGAGCTGGCGGCGATCTATGTAGGGCGGGGGCTCGATCCTGCGCTGGCCAAGCAGGTGGCGGAGCAACTGATGGCGCATGACGCGCTGGGAGCGCACGCCAACGATGAATTGGGAATATCGAAGACGCTGCGGGCACGTCCGATCCAGGCAGCGCTGGCATCGGCGGGAAGCTTTGCGGTGGGGGCGGCCATGCCTTTGCTGGTCACGGCCATAGCTCCGGTGGGGGTATTGATCTACCTGGTATCGATCACATCGCTGGTATTCCTGGCGCTTCTGGGCGGACTGGCGGCGGGGGCTGGCGGTGCGGGAGTGTGGATTGGGGCCCTGCGTGTAACGTTCTGGGGAGCGCTGGCGATGGCCCTGACGGCTGGGGCCGGAATGCTGTTTGGAAGTGCCGGTTGAGCCGGGCGGCGGGCGGTGTCCTTTATAATCGCGCGTTCTAAAAGGAGCTGGAGAATGCTCGATCTTTCGGGCCGGATTGCATTGGTTACGGGCGCGTCGCAGGGAATTGGACGGGCATGCGCCCTGGAGCTGGCCAGGGCCGGGGCCACCGTGGCCCTGGCAGCCAGAAATGAAGAAAAGCTGGCAGAGGTTGCGGTGGAGATAGGCGCCGCGGGCGGCCAGGCGGCGGTGTTTCCCCTGAACATCAGCGATGAAGTTCAAACTAAAGCGGTGATCAAGAATGCGATTGCGCAGCTGGGGAAGATCGACATCCTGGTGAACAATGCGGGCATTACCCGCGATCAACTGGTGTTGCGGATGAAGCGCGAGGACTGGGACGCGGTGATGAATACCAACGTGACCGGAGCCTTTCTGTGCATTCAGCAGGTGTTGAGCTCGATGATGAAGCATCGATGGGGACGGGTGATCAACATCAGCAGCATCAACGGGCAGATTGGGCAGGCAGGGCAGGCGAATTATTCAGCGTCGAAGGCGGGCCTGATTGGATTGACGATGGCGGTGGCGCGCGAGGTGGCTTCGCGCAATATCACGGTGAATGCGGTGGCTCCCGGCTATATCGATACGGAGATGACGGGCGGACTTTCGGCGGAGCTGAAGGAGTCGGTGCTGAAGATGATCCCCCTGGGGCGGACCGGGGCTGCCAATGATGTGGCCTACGCGGTGCGCTTTCTGGCCTCCGAAGAGGCCGGGTATATCACCGGGCACGTGTTGAACGTGAACGGCGGGCTGCTGATGGGGTAATGCCGGGAGGGATGATTTTCCATTGTGATCCACGACTTTTCATCCCATGACCTTCGATCCCATGACTTTTTGATCCCATGATTTTTCAACCAAAGACACCGGGCGGGAATGTGCTGGCCGCGGTAGCAATCAGCTTTGCCGCGATCTTTGCCTGGTCTGCCTACCGCTCCTACGACCTGTTTACATGGATGCTGGAGGTTTTCCCCGCCGTGATCGGCATTGGAATTCTGGCGGCCACATGGAGGCGCTTCCAGTTCACCACTTTTATTTACGGCCTGATCTGGGCGCACGCGGTGGTGCTATGCATTGGCGGGCACTATACGTACGCACGGGTGCCGGCTTTCAACTGGTTGAGGGATACCTTCCATCTGAGCCGGAACTACTATGACCGCGTGGGGCACTTCTTCCAGGGATTGGTTCCCACGATGATTGCGCGGGAGCTGATGATGCGGTTAAAGGTCTTTCGCAGGCGTTCGTGGATGCCTTTTGTCCTGCTGAGCATTGCACTGGCCATCAGCGCGGCTTATGAGCTGCTGGAGTGGCAGGTTGCGGCATGGAGCGGAGCCCGCGCTGAGGACTTTCTGGGAACGCAGGGCGATGTATGGGATACGCAGGAAGACATGGCAACGTGCCTGGTGGGGGCGGTGTGCGGGCTGGTGATGCTCTCGCGGCATCACGACCGGCAGATGGGCGCGGCGGACGGCGGATCCGTGCAATGAAACTCCTGAGGAAGGACAATCCACAGGCAGGCAATTTTTGTCCTTGCAAGCGGAGTTCTACACTGGTTACTATGCAGTGTCCCTCGATACTACTTCGTTAAGATTCCTTTTCAGCCATATGAATATTGGCGAGACCATTAGAAACTTCCGTCTTCAAAAAGGCATGTCCCAGGGAGATATCGAGAAGCGCACCGGACTTTTGCGGTGCTATCTATCCCGGGTGGAGAACGGGCATACCATTCCGTCGCTCGACACGCTGGCGAAGATAGCTTCGGCGATGGAAGTGGCGCTGGCGCAGTTCTTCGCCGACAACCACGCGGAAAATGGACACAAGAACCTGCCGCAGCTGAGCGAAGACGAGGTACGGTTTCTGACGCAAATCCGCCGCTACTCTTCGAACCTGAACGACAGCGACCGCAAACTGGTGCTGGCAATGGTTAAGAAGATGGCGGTCAGCGCTCCGCGATAGCGAATCCCAAAGAGAAAAATTCACAAAAAACAGCGCGGAGGCCCGCGCTGTTTTTTATTGCATGGAATAGAGTTTCAGGCGGCCTTATCGAACTCGGTGAGCGCCATGACGGCAAGCTCAAGGCGGTCGCGAGCGCCGGTTTTATCGAAGATGCTTTGCAGATGGCGCTTGACGGTGTTTTCGCTGATGTGGAGTTCCGATGCAATGTCGCGGTTCTTCATGCCGCGAGCCACCAGCGCGGCGATCTGGCGTTCACGGACGGAGAGGCGCTTGAGGGCCAGGGGGCCTTCCTTGGACGAGCCCGCCATGGACGCGATGACCTGCTGAGAGATTTCTTCGGAGAAGGCGAGGTCTCCATTGACCACGCAACGGATGGCGTCGAAGAGCTTCTGGGGAGGATCGCCCTTCAGAACCAGGCCCCGGCCACCGAGCTGGACCACCTGCACGTAGTCGGCGCGATTTTCCGAGCCGGTAAGGATGAGGGACGCGACCTGGCTGCCATAGCGGTCCAAAGTGCGGAGCACTTCAAAGCCGTCGCTCTCCGGCATGAGCAGGTCGAGCACGAGCACGTCGGGGGTACGCTGCTGGACCAGATGCAAGGCATCAGCGCCATTGGCGGCCAGACCGACCACCTGAATATCCGGTTGGGTATGAAGCAGGGCGGTGAGGGATTCCCTGAGGACCTCGTGATCGTCGGCGATAACAACGCGGATTTTAGGTTTCACAGGGAAGATTCTAATCGCGTCTTTAAGTGACTTTCTAGTAAATAAGGATTAATGCCGGAAGATTTTGCAGGCAACCTTTTGTGCATGGCCTTTGGTGACATCGGAGGTTTGCGAGTAACTCTGCTGTAACTAACGGGCGCATGCTATATTCCGCGTTATCCGATGGTTGCGAGGGGAATCCGGAGTGCGGTCCGGGAATGTGCAGGGTACAACAGCCGCCGGTATCAATCTTTTTGCGCAGAGGTGAATTTTGAACTTCGATGAGGAACTGACCCTTCTCGAAGAAGCTGTGCGCAAATTGAAGATCGAATACGATATTTTTTTTGCGGGTGGATCGAAGCGTCCGCCTACGGATACCGAGTGGCGGGTATCCTCTCTCATCAAACGGCTGGAAACCACCAAGCTAACCTTCGCTCAGCGATTCAGGTACAACTCCATCCTGCAGAAGTATGCCATTCACAGCGATCTGTGGAGGCAGAAGACGCGGATCAAGGAAGAGGGATACCGGCGTCCGCAAGACGCGCTGCTGGCGATCCAGGGGCTCAGGGACGAGCACACGGCAACGAAGCCGGTGGGGCAAGGCCGCAAAGATGCGCCCGCGGAGACGTTCCGGATTGCCTGTTCGAATCCCGACACGGAGCCGGAGGCGGTGCGCTCGTTGTTTACCGCCATGGCGGAGGCCAAGAGAAAAGTGGGCGAGTTTGTTCCCGAGTCGAGCTTTGAATCCTTCCGCTCATTCGTAAAGAGGAAGACGGAGCAGATTCGCAAAGAGTACGGCTGCCCGAGCGTGGAATATGCGGTGGAGAGCGTTCAGGGGCAGGTACGCCTCAAGGCCAAGGCGAGGAACGCAAGAACCAGCGAGGCGAATCGAGTGGCCGGGGTCTAAAACTGGCGGAGTTGCAGATTGTAGTGTTTGAAATTTCCACTGAAATGCCCGTTGGCCAATCGTGGCTGGCGCACAAACCCTCCTGAATTTTTCCCTTCGTTAAATTCCTTCTTTATACTCATGGACCAGTTGAAGTGATTGAGGACAGAGATGCCACCAGTACGCCGGTACCTGCCGCTGCCGTCCATCCTGCTTGTTCTGGCAACATCCATCTCCATGGCGCAGGAGATTCCTCCCCAGAACATGGGGACCACGGGACTTTTGCAGGAGCTTGCACGTTTGAAGACCACGGCACGGCTGATGCAATCGACGTCGCATCCTGACGACGACGACGGGAGCATGCTCGCCTACGAGGCGCGCGGCGAAGGCGCGACGACGGTGATGCTGACGCTGAACCGGGGCGAAGGCGGGCAAAACAAGGTTGGAAGCGAACTGTTCGATGAGCTGGGAACTCTGCGGACACTGGAGCTTCTGGAGGCGGGGCGGTTTTACGGGGTGGAACAGCGGTTTACCCGGGTGGTGGATTTTGGATTTTCGAAGAAAGCGAGCGAGACCTTTGACCGCTGGGGAGGGCACGAAACGGCACTGGCGGATATTGTGCGGGTGATCCGTCAGTTCCGCCCAGATGTAATCGTTTCGCCCTTCAACGGAACTCCGGCGGACGGGCATGGGAATCATCAGGCTTCGGGGATTCTTTCGCGGGAGGCATTCCGGGCCGCGGCAGATGCCAGCCGCTTTCCCGAGCAGATCGCAGAGGGACTTGTGCCGTGGCAGGCAAAGAAGCTCTATGCCGCCACTCGCGGCAAGGATCAGGACTTTACGCTGCGTCTCGATACCGGAAGCTACGACCCGGTGATGGGGATGTCGTACTGGCAGCTTTCCATGGAGGGATTGAAGCACCAGGCGTCGCAGGGAGTGGGCCTCTTCGAGGTGACTGCGGGGCCGCGCTTCCGCAGCTACAAGCTGGAGGACTCGGTGATGCCCCAGCCGATGGGGAAGGAACGAGGGTTCTTCGATGGCATCGACACGACGCTGCCCGCACTGGCGTCCCGGCTGGGAGCGGAAGCGGCGCGCGCGCCCTTTCTTCGTCCGTCGTTAGAGGCGATTGCGGGCAATGTGCAGGAGGCGGCGACGGGGTTGGACGTACGGCAGCCCTGGCGGGCGGCGCCCGCATTGCTGCAAGGGTTGGCCCGTACGCGTGAACTGCTGCGACGGATTGAGGCTGCCAAACTTTCGCCGGCGGCGAAGGCGGATTTGCAGGCCCACCTGCATACGAAGGAACAGCAGTTTGAGCGCGCCGCCAATCTCGCGCTCGGAACCGAATTGACCGCATCGGTGGATTCCAGGGAGAAAGCCTCGCCTTCGGATACGTCCCGGCAGGAGCAGACATTTCTCAGCGCTGCGCCGGGACAGAAGTTTACGGTTACGGCGCGTTTTTATAACCGCGGCGGACGGGATGTGGTGCTGCAGGAAATATCCCTGATATTGCCGGAGGGATGGAAGGCGGAACGGATCAAGGCCGACTACAAACGCCTGGGCCGCAACGAGAGCGGATACGCCCAGTTCCGCATCAGCGTCCCAGCGAACGCGCGGTATACGCGTCCCTTCTGGCTGCGGGAGAGCAGAACGCAGAACGTGTACCAGATAGCGGAGCCGGAATACACGACGCTGGCATTGCCCCCGTGGCCGGTGGCGGCGCACGCGGTGTATTCCCTGCCCGCAATGGAAGCGGAAGCAGCGGGCGCGGCGGCAGAAAAGCGGCAAGATGAAGAAAAGGGTTCCATCAGCGCCGTTGCCGAGGTGAAGTATGTCGATCCGATCTACGGGCAGATGCAGCGGCCGCTGACGGTTGGGCCTCCCGTTTCGGTGGAGGTGGAGGAACCGGTGCAGGTGGTATCGACGCGGAACCACGCGGCGATTCCGGTGAACGTGACGGTAAGAAATCATGTTCAGGGAGCGGCGAATGCCACGGTGCGGTTGAAGCCTCCGGCGGGATGGCAGGTGGAGCCGTTGACGCAGAGCGTTGCCTTGAACTCCGAAGGCGAGTTCAAGGCAGTGCACTTTGAATTGCATCCGGGAGACATCCGGGAGCAGAGCTATGAGCTGAGCGCAACGGCGGAGCGCGATGGCCTTTCTTATGCCGAAGACGTGGTGACCATCGGGCGTCCGGATATCGGTTTTTTCAACTATTACCGTCCGGCGCGCCAGGTGGTGAGCGCGGTGGATGTGGAGACGCCACACAATCTTCGGGTGGGATACATCATGGGAGCGGGAGACGATATTCCGACCGCGCTGCGGCAGGTGGGAATCGCGGTCAGCATGATTACCCCCGACCAATTAGCCAGCGGCGACCTGAGCCAGTTCGATACGATTGTGATTGGTATCCGGGCCTACGATGTGCGCAGCGATATCCGGAGCCACAATGCGAGGCTGATGGATTTTGTGCAGCATGGGGGCACGCTGCTGGTGCAGTACAACGCGGCAACGGCGGCATTCAACTCCGGGCACTACACGCCGTATCCGGCCAGTCTGGCGTCGAATCGGGGCGGAGAGCCCAACACCGTGCGCGAGTCCGACCGCGTGACCGAGGAGGATGCGCCGGTGCAACTACTGGCGCCGCAGGATGCAATTTTGAGATTTCCCAACCAGATCAAGGAAAACGATTTCCAGGGGTGGGTGCAGGAGCGCGGATTGTACTTCATGAAGGAATGGGACCCGCGCTATACGCCGCTGCTGGCCAGCGGAGACGCGGGCGAACCGGGGTTGAAGGGCGGACTGCTGGCAGCCAAGTACGGCAAGGGAACGTACATCTTTACGGGATACGCATTTTTCCGCCAGCTACCGGCGGGGGTTCCGGGAGCGATACGGCTGTTCATCAACCTGATCAGCGCGGGCCATGAACCGCAGGCCGGGGCCACGGGGCTTCCGTAGGGAGCAACGGCTTACCGGCAGCATAAGGCCCAGCGACAACAACAGCAGTGAACAGCAATCGTGGACCGCAATGGCGCACAGCGACCAGCCCGGACTGATTCGAGGTGTAAGCCTCGGCAGCGCCACCCTGCTCAACACCATCGACATGATCGGTGTGGGGCCGTTCATCACCATGCCGCTAATGATCGGGACGATGCATGGGCCGCAGGCGATGCTGGGCTGGATTTTTGGCGCGCTGTTTGCCGTGTTTGACGGACTGGTGTGGGCGGAGTTGGGAGCGGCCATGCCGGGCGCCGGTGGGTCGTACTGGTATTTGAAAGAAATCTACGGGCCGCGAAAGCTGGGGCGGCTGATCTCGTTTTTGTTTATCTTCCAGCTCTCGTTCAGTGCTCCGCTCTCGGTGGCATCGGGCGCGATTGGGCTCTCGAATTACGCGTCCTATATATGGCCGGGTTTGCAGCGGACGTTTGCCGCCCACACCGCCCGGCTGGACATTCCCGTTCTTGGCGTACTTGAGGCGCGGTTGCTGGTGACGTTAGGAACGTTCGTGGCGATTGCGGTGGTGATAGGAGCGGTGGCGATGCTTTACCGCCGCATCACTGTGATTGGAAAGCTGTCGAGGCTGCTGGCGCTGGGAGTTTTCGGAACGGTTGCGTGGGTGATTTTTGCGGGACTCACGCACTTCAACCGCGCGGTGGTGGATTTTCCGGCGGGGGCGTTCCATCCCGACTGGGCATTCTTTACCGGGCTGGGCGCGGCCATGCTGATTGCCGATTACGACTACTGGGGCTACTACAACGTGTGCTTCTTCGGCGGCGAGGTCAAGGATCCGGGGCGCAACATACCACGGGCGCTGCTGCTTTCGATCGGGATCGTGGCGTCGATTTATATCGTGATGAACATCAGCATACTGGGGGTGATTCCCTGGCGGGAGCTGGACCAGACGGCACGCAGCGGGGGCAACAACTATGTGATCTCGCTGATGATGGAGCGCATATACGGCCACTGGGCGGGCCTGCTTATCAGCGGGATGATTATGTGGACGGCATTTTCGTCGGTGTTCTCGCTGATGCTCGGCTACTCACGCGTGCCCTATGCGGCAGCGAGGGACGGCAACTACTTCGAGGCGTTCGCGAGGGTGCATCCGCGGCACCGGTTTCCCCATGTCTCCCTGCTGGCGCTGGGAGGGGTGGCGGCGGCGTTCTGCTTCCTGCGGCTTGCCGACGTGATTGCCGCG